>CAUJJY010000321.1 GCA_963205155.1 Candidatus Zixiibacteriota bacterium
TTCGACATCCGGCACTCGCGCGAGAACCGCTCGATCACTTCGCCAACGACCTTCTTGTACTCACCTTTGATCTGCCATGGCAATGTATTAATCTGCTCCCCGGTCTCCATATCCTTGAAAATCGCCTCCTGCGGGAACGCAAAATCCCGCTCTCTCGGATCAAGCACATGGAAAACAATGATCTCATGCTTGCGGTGCCGAAAATGCTTGAGCCCCGCGATAACATGCGTCGGATCATCCAACAGGTCAGAAAGCACGATCACCAGACCGCGCCGCTTGATCCGTTCCGCCATCTCATGAAGTGTTGTCGCAATGTTGGTCTGCAGCGTCGGTTTAAAAGTCTCCATCTCGCGCAGAAGTACATGCAGATGCGAAGCCGCTGACCGCGGTGGAACATAAGTATTGATCTTCTCGTCAAATCCGACCAGACCAACGGCATCTCGCTGCTTGAGCATCAAAAACGAGAGCGCTGCCGCCAGTTGCAGCGAATAGGTCAATTTATCGATTCGTTTCTCACTGGCGAAGCCCATCGATCTCGAACAGTCAACCAACAGATACGCCTTAAGATTGGTCTCCTCTTCGTACTGCTTGATATAGAACCTGTCCGACTTCGCGAACACCTTCCAGTCAATGTTGCGAATCGAATCCCCCGGCATATACTGCCGGTGCTCGGCAAATTCCACGGAAAACCCGTGATAAGGCGAGCGGTGCAATCCGGCAATGAAACCCTCAACGACCAGTCGCGCCTTGACCTCAAGCCCCTTGAGCTTGCTTAATACTTCCGGCGATAGATATTTACTGTTTGTCTGGTCTGCCATAATACCTTTATACGAAATCCTCACCGCTTACGCCCGCGATTTATTTCTGAACTGATTGGCTGTCTCCGCTTTCTGTCGAAGAGCGGGTCAGCCGAAGCCGCCAAAATGGAAACCGCCGATAGGGTTGCTGATCTACCGGCGGCTCTGTCGGATAATGGGAAGTACCCGTTAAGGTCTTTGCGTTATTTCATCTTCTTCTCAAGCCCCTCAAGACGATTCTTCATTTCCTCGAGACGCTTCTGCATCTCTTCCATCTTGCGCATGAAGTCTTCCTGAGCGGCCTGTGGCACTTGAGGCGTGCTCCAATTGTGATACGTCTGACCGCGATTTCCGTTCCAGTTAAGCATCTCGCGCAAGTTGCCCGGCATATCCATGCCGAAACTCTCGATCTCGTCGACCTCGACGGCAACCTTCTGCTCTGCCTTGTTGCGAATGATCGTCAATTCGACCTCTTCGCCGCGATCTTTGCCGCGCAGTTCGGCGGAGACATCGCTTGGTGTTTCAACCTTGTCGCCATTGATGGCAGTCACAACGTCGCCGACTTTCAGACCTGCCTTGGCCGCCGGTGTATCCTCCATCACTTCCGTGATCAAAGCTCCCTCTCCATTCGGCACACCGAAATATTCACCAAGATCGCCTGACAACGCCTGCATCGACACGCCGATTCCCGTGGTCTTCATATTCTCGAGGAATTCAAACGAGCGCGGTGTCCAATCGCCGGCATCGCCTTCGCCGCCAAAACCATAGAAGCTCGCTTCACGGCGTTCGCCAATTTCGACCGAAACCTTCATCTCTTTGCCGTCGCGATTGACCGACAGGTCCGCCTTGTCGCCGATTTTCGATCCACGAACCATTTCCGTCAAAGCGTCCGAGTCCTCAACGATCGTGCCATTCCACGACAAGATGATGTCTTTCGGCTCAATCCCGGCATCTTCTGCGGGTGAATCTTCCGCGACATCATTAACCAGTACGCCCTTCGTAGTCTTCAGATCGAACGCTTCCGCCAGACTCTGATTGACATCCTGCATATAAATGCCGATCCATGGCCGCTTGGCAGCGTGGAGTGGGCTAACGGCGAACACCATCAGCAGTCCGGCCACTGCCGTGAAAAACCACATCTTACGACTATTCTTCATACACTTTCCTTTCCTGATCATCACTCACCACTTGATACCTGCTCCATTAATCCCTTGTTCCAGATTTGTTGTTAACAAGTGTTAACCCGCGCCGTACGCGCGCAAATCTCCTGTTGTCCAAGCCGGTACTTGCTATAGTGTACGCGAACCCTACCACAAAAGTTACGTCGCCGGCATCAACCGGCTCGAAATCCGCACCGCGGATTGAAACATTTCTGCGCATCATCCGGTCAAACCCAATGATTAACAGTTAATCTCATTGTGCACTTAGGGAGTATCCATGGCAATTAAATGGCGATCGAAAAAGTTCCTCTTTGCCGCTATTGGCGCAGTGGTAATCATTGTAGCCATAGTATCGTTGTCTTCTGGGTCAGGCAGCCAGGCGACACAAATCCAGGCTGACTTGGCATACAACGACGATATCGCGGAAATAGTTTCGGCTTCCGGAAGAATCCAACCGCAAACCAAGGTCGATATCACCTCCGAGGTCTCGGCTCAAATCATCAACCTCTTCGTCAAGGAAGGCGACCTCGTCGAACGTGGCCAAAGGCTGATTCTCCTCGACACGATTCAACTCCAGTCCGATGTTTCGCAAGCACGTTATAGTCTCGAAGAAATCAGCTCGCGCGCTGAAGCAGCCAAGGCCCAGCTCGAAATCGACAAACTCGAAGCTGAACGCCAGCAGAAGCTCTTCGAGCGCGATCTTGGCTCGGAAAATGCCGCCACGAACGCCCGATACAGCTACGAAAACTCATCCGCCAATTATCGTGCTATGCTCTCGCAGGTCGAAACCGCGCGAGCCGGCCTCGAAAAGGCCAGCGATAATCTCACTAAGACGCTTATCAAAGCACCAATGGCCGGCGTGATCACATTCTTGAGCGTCGAAGTTGGCGAAATCTCCCAAGCACAAACCGCGTTCACGCAAGGCAAGACCCTCATGACCATCGCCGACCTCTCCGTCTTCGAGGTCGAAATCGATGTCGACGAGAGCGAAATCGCCAAGATCCTGCTCGGTCAGAAAGCAAAAATCAAGGTCGACGCCTTCCGGGACACTTCCTTTGCGGGCACCGTCGTCGAAATCGGCAATTCCGCCTTGGTCGCAAACGCCGGAAGTGACAATTACACCACCAGCTTCCGTGTCAAGGTTCGATTCGACAAGTCCGAAGTCACCTTCCGCCCCGGTATGTCTGCCACTGTCGACATCACTACCAATACCGCCGAGGACGCCTTGCTCGTTCCTTATGCTGCACTGGTGACCCGTGAATTCGACCCCGACTCGCTCAAGGCCAAATCCGAAAGTTCAGGCGGCGGTATCATTCAGCAAGCTAACGCGGCCGAGACTTCAGACATCAAGGCTGACGGTACCAAGAAAAAGAAGAGCGCCAAGATCAAGAAGTCCGGCATTTTCGTCGTTCGCGATGGCAAAGCCCGATTCGTTGAAATCACCACCGGCATCGCCGACGAGCGCAATATCGTCGCCTTGACCGGCATCGCCCCCGGTGATACGGTCATCTCCGGTTCTTACCAGACTCTCCGGAAGATTGCCGAAGGCGACCTGATTACCATCGAGCAAGCATCAATCGATAAGATGAAAGAGAAGTAGCCGCAGGCTGTCGCCGCGGTTGAGAAAACGATGATACTTGTCACGCTGATTCGCGAATCGCTGGCCGCCCTGTGGGCCAATCGCCTCCGCTCATTTCTGACCGTTCTCGGCATGACCATGGGCGTCACGTCCGTCATCGCCATCGTATCAACCGTCGAAGGGATGCAGAACAATCTCGAAGACGCCTTCGCCTCGCTCGGATCGAATACGTTCATCGTCACCCGCTTCGGCTTTGGCCTCTCCATGCAGGAATACCTTGAACGCATGCATCGCCGTAAATTGACCAGGAGCCTGATCGAGCCAATCCGCGAGGGCTGTCCGGATTGCGCCGAAGTCGGCGCCGAAGCTTATGGTTCCTCGACCATCAAATACGGCTCAAAACGTATGAGTTGGGTCAACATCGAAGGCAACACTCCCAACATCCTCGCCATGCGCGACCTCGATGTCGCCATGGGACGCTATCTCTCGTGGGAAGATGACAGCCGCCGCAAGCATGTAGCCTTCCTGGGGAGCAAAGTCTATGAGAAACTGTTTGAAGGCATGAACGGCATCGGTGAGAAGATCCGGATCGGTAAAGAAGAATTCGTCGTCATTGGCGTCGCCGAGGCCCTCGGCGGAATGCTGGGCGGTGACATGGATGAATTCGTTGCCATCCCGTTGTCAACACACCAGAAAATGTTCCGCCAACCCGGAAATCCGGTCAATCTCGTCATCAGTTCTGTCTCCCTCGGCCGCCGCGAACAGGCTATGGACCAGGTCCGTGTCGTCCTGCGCTCGGCACGACATGTAAACTACGACGACAGCGACGACTTCGCCATCGTAACACCCGACGCGATCTTGAGCTTCATCAACGACTTTACCCGTGGCTTCAGAATTGTCCTGATCTCCCTGCCCTTGCTTTCCATCATCATCGGCGGCATCGTTATCATGAATATCATGATGATCTCCGTTACCGAACGCACCCGCGAGATCGGCATTCGCAAATCGATTGGCGCGCGCCGATCACACATCCTCACCCAGTTTCTTTATGAATCAACCTTCTTGTCTCTCGTCGGCGGTACACTGGGAATCTTCTTTGGCGTCCTGATCGGCCAACAAGTCCTGACTTCCCTGCTGGACATTTATGTCACGCCGACCACGCTCGCCATTGTGCTCGGTTTCGGCATCTCGATGGCAGTAGGGCTCTTCTTCGGCATCTACCCTGCCGTGCGCGCGTCTCGCTTCGACCCGATCAAGGCTCTAAGCTATGATTAATTGGTCGCAGCAAATTTGGGAAACCCGCGAAGGGATGATCCTGGCTCTGGATGCAGTTCGCTCAAACAAGTTTCGCAGTCTCATGACCATCATTGGCGTCATGGTCGGCGTCGGCGCCGTGATCTTGGTCAATACCATTATGGACGGCTTCACCGCCTACGCCGAATCATCGATCGACAAGATCGGCAGCAACGTCATGTATATCATCCAGTACGACGAAGGCACTGACTGGGAGAACATGACCGAGGAGGAACGCCGTCGCAAAGACATCACGATGGACGAGGCCTATGCCATTCAGGAAATGTGCCCGCTGGTCGAGGCAGTCGGACCGCAAAAACGGGCGCAGAACAATATCGCCAAGTATAATAACCGCTCAATCCGCACTCCTGATGACTTCCGCGGCTGCTGGCCGACGCAAATGATTGTCACCAACCGCGAAATGTCCCACGGACGGTTTCTCGACGACAATGATATGCAACGCGAAGCTATGGTCTGTGTCATTGGCCCGGAGATCGCCGATGCCCTCTTTGACACGCACGACGAAGCCGTCGGCAAGGAAATCCGCATCAATGGCTGGAATTTCAACGTTATCGGCGTGCAAGAACGCGTTGATGACTTTTTCGGCATCAGTGAGAATGACTTCATCTTCATTCCCATGACCACCTTCGATCGTCTCTATCCCAACGAGAAATCGGTCACGCTCATGTGCAGCGCCGTTTCACGGATGCAGTTTGGCGAAGCGATGGATCAGGTCATCAATGCCCTTCGACGTGTCCGGAAGGTCCGTCCCGATGAACCGAACAATTTCGGAATTCTCACGCAGGATCGATTTAAGAACGAAGTCGCCAGCATCACCTCCAAGGTCCAACTCGGAGCCACTGCCGTTGCCTGCGTCGGTTTGATGGTCGGCGTCATTGGCGTGATGAATATCATGCTCGTCGCCGTTACCCAGCGGACCCGCGAAATCGGCGTCCGCAAAGCCGTCGGCGCCCGCAAGCACAACATCATGTTTCAGTTTCTGGTGGAAGCCGCAACTCTTACCATGATGGGCGGATTGATCGGCATCATTTTCGGTGCCGGTCTCGGCTGGCTGGTTACGACAATTCTGGAATGGAAGTATTTCTTCTCGCCCGCTTGGGCGATTATTGGATTAGTACTCTCGGCCGGTACCGGGATTGTCTCCGGGCTCTACCCGGCTTGGCGCGCTGCTCGCACCGACCCCATTGTCGCTCTGCGCTACGAGTAGATGCGGCTAATCAATTTCCGGCCAATACGACAACGCCCTCTTTATCTCTACCTGCGACATTAATAGGCTGTACTTGTCCTGCAGCGATTCCATTTCGATCTGTTGCACCTGCAATTCGGTATCAAGATACTCCGCGTTAGTGATAACGCCGCTACCATACGCCACAGAAGCTATCTCCATCGCCTTGCGCGCCAGAAGCAGTTTTTCCGCGGTAATTTTCGACTTCGCGGATATCTTTGCGACCTCTTCGCGGAATAATCTGATCGCCGTCTCGGACTCGCTCGTCAACCGTTCGATCTCCAATTCCAGCGATTTCTGCTTGGCCAGTTCCTCGGCACGCCGACTTCTGGAGTAGCCGCCGTCAAACAGTTCATAGCTGAAAACAACTCCGCCAGCGTAGTTGAACAGCAGCTCATCGGGATCGGGCATATAGCTGTTCTTCCATCCTGCCGAAGAAAACAGCGACACCGTCGGGCGCAAACGCTCCAACCCTAACGATAGGTTGGAAATCTCCTGCTGTTTGCGATTGGAAATAACCTCCGGCTTGGATTTGATCTGTTCGTCGACTCTAAACTCGTCAAGCACCGGCTCGCTGATCGCAAGTTCGGATAACGGCTGGGTGACTTCAAAAACTCCGTAACTACCGAGTACTTCACTTAGCCGGTGCACGGCAATCTTCAGTTCCGCGTCGGCAATCGCGATTTGCTCCTGATACACCTTCAATTGTAATTCACTCTTCAGAATGTCAAACTGCGACACCAAGCCGAGATCATACTTCGTTTGAGCGTCATTGAGGTGCTTTTCTGAAATCGCCAAATACTGATCGAGCAGACGCCGTTGCTCAACGGCCAGTGCGGCGGTGGCGTAAGTTCGTACAACCTGGTAGGCGACCGCCTGCTTCGTTCCCAATACCGCGACATCACTAAGTTCTTTACTCAGGATCGCTTGCCCGATCCTCTTTCTTCGCTTCCCCCAATCAAACAACCGATACCGGCCGGCGAGTTTGGTATCGACCATGTTGTGCGTTCCAGTTGTAATTTCCGGCATTGGTGTCGGCAAGGGTAGATTGATCTTGATTTCGGATAGACGCGATACGTAAGTATAAGTCCCACTTAAATCTATGGTCGGCAGAAGAGCACTTTTTGCTGCCGCAATCCGCTCCGAGCTTTCTTCAGCCCGGCTCTCGGCTACAGAGACCGCTTTGTTCGATTTTATCGCCTTGTCAAGGGCCTCCGCCAAGGTTAATCCCTGCAAATTCGTCGCGTTCAGAAGCCCAATTGCCAACGAGATCAGGATAATATGAATGCGCCGCATGCCGAATTAATACTATGGTAATGCCGAACAGCAAGGGAATTCGCCATGACAGCGAACAATCTCATTGAATTTTCGTATATCTTTTGTGAGCTTATGCTTGAAGGTGAGTTTTTGATTTTCGTCTCTGTTGCCTGGGGAACGTTCGATGTTTAGAAGAATAGCTCTTATTATCTTTTTATCTCTGACTGCGTTGGCCGTCGTAGTTGCATTGAAGGACGACAAGAAAGTCACCACTTCATCGAATGAAGCATACGAGCATTATCTTGCCGGTGTCGAATGGATGGAGAACTTCTATTTCCGCCAGGCGATGGAAGAACTCGAACAGGCCGTCAAACTCGATTCCAACTTCGCTATGGCACAAGCCAGCCTTGCACAGGTATACGCCTCCCGCGGTTTTACCAAAAAGTACGAAGAAATGAAAGAAATCGCCTTCTCCAAGCGCGCATATGTCTCCAAACGTGAACAACTGCAGCTCGACATTATGAAGGCGCAATGGGACAGTAAGCTCGATGAAGCATTCACCTTGAGCCAGGATTTCCTGCGCCAATTCCCCGACGATCAGGACGCCCTGACCACGATGGCATATCAAGAGTATGCACGCGAGAACTACGAAGAGTCGCTGGCGCTATTCCAGAAGGTGCTGAACATCAATCCGCGGTATGCACCAGCCTATAACATGATTGGTTACTTGAACTACTACCTCGGTCGTTATGACGAAGCCTTGGCAATGCTCGACAAATACATCGAATTGAGCCGAGAGCAAGCAAACCCCCACGATTCTAAAGGTGAAATCCTCCATTCGGTCGGAAGATATGAAGAAGCCATCGCAGAATTCCGCCAAGCATTCAATATCAATCCCGATTTCGATTTTGCCACTCTGCATATGGCGCAATCGTATCAGCAACTGGGTCAGAATGGGCAGGCGGACTACTGCTATCAGATCTTGTTTAATCAAGGCCCGTCCGAAACCAGAAGCCTCCAATACTACATCGGCTGGGCAGGAATGTTAATCTATCGCGAGGATTACGACTCGGCCAGAACTATGTTGAATATTGTCTTTCGTGAAGACTCGACCGGAGAAAAAAGCGTACTCGGGGATGCCTGCCGCTTGCTGGGCACAACATACTATCGGCTGCAGAATCTTGACTCCATGAAACTGACGTGGGCCTGCGCCGACAAATACATCAATAAGACTCTGGAAAAGAAACCACAGTTGGCTGACGATCGCGGCTTTCAGCAGTATCGTCGTTTTATGGAAGCCACCGAATCTGACCTCTCCGGCAAGAAAGACGACGCGTTGCGCCTGTTCGGCGAATTGGCAAGCAACGCCTTGACACCGGACGAAAAACTTGGTTATCGCATATATTATGCCGGTGTCTTGCTGCGAAATGACCAATTGGATTTGGCAATTTCGGAACTGCAGAAGAATCTCTCTATCAATCCGAATCACGGCAGGACCTTGCTACGGCTCGCTGATGTATACGAAGCCGCCGGTGATCAGCCTTCTGCACTCGCATATCGCCAACGCGCCGCCGAAGTCTGGAAAAATGCGGATGCTGACTTTATCCCCTTAATGAATCTCCGCGAAAAACTTGAATCAGCATTGGCGTCGTCTTCGCGTTCGAACATCACCCCGGCTGCACCAGCGACAATCAACTAAACCAATTCACCAACGGCTTTATTCGCCGATGATCTTAATCAAGACTCTCTTTCGCCGTTTACCGTCAAACTCGCCGTAGAATATCTGCTCCCACGGCCCGAAATCCAGTTTGCCTTCAGTGATTGCTACCACAACTTCGCGCCCCATAATCGTCCTTTTTAGGTGCGCATCGGCATTGTCCTCATAGCCATTGTGCCGGTACTGCGAATGCGGCTTCTCCGGTGCCAGCTTCTCCAGCCACACTTCGTAATCCTGATGCAGGCCCGACTCATCGTCGTTGATAAAGACACTCGCCGTTATGTGCATCGCATTACAAAGCAACAGCCCTTCTTTAATACCGCTCTCGCGCAGGCACGACTCAACGTCCG
>CAUJJY010000322.1 GCA_963205155.1 Candidatus Zixiibacteriota bacterium
TGATCGGCAGCGGCACTGCGGAGTTGGCAAAGACAGCCATCAGCTGTGGTGCGGACGTGTGCTATACTGTCGAAAATCCTTCGTTGGATCAGTTTCAGGATGACGCGTATGCGCAGATAATTGTCGAGGTTATCAAGAGCAAGTCGCCGCAGATCGTGCTTGGCACGGCCAACGTATACGGCAAGTCGCTCTTTGGAAGAGTTTCAGGTATCCTTGGCGTATCGATTGCCGCCGACTGCAACCACGTCGACATTGATGCCGACGGCAGACTTTCGGTGACGCGTCCGGCGTTTGGCGGCAAGGTGTATCTCACGGTACAATTCAAGTCGACGCCGCAAATTGCCACCTTGCGTCCGAAGGTGTTCGCCGAAGCCACACCCAACACCGCACGAAGCGGCGCGGTCGAGGCGTTTGCGACGTCCGCGGCAAGCAAACTGCAAGTCGAGAGCGGCGCAGGCGGCGGCGGTGGTGAAATCACACTCGCCGAGGCTGACATCGTCGTTTCCGGTGGTCGTGGGTTGAAAGATCCGGCAAATTTCAAATTGGTGAAAGACCTTGCCGACGCTGTCGGAGGCGCAGTTGGAGCTTCGCGCGCCGTTGTTGACGCGGGGTGGATTCAATACAAATATCAAGTGGGCCAGACGGGACGGACGGTCAACCCGAAGCTGTATTTTGCCGTGGGTATATCCGGCGCGATTCAGCATTTGGTCGGTATGCAGTCTTCAGGAACCATCGTTGCGGTCAACCGCGACGCGGATGCGCCGATTTTCAATGTGGCGACTTACGGCATCGTCGGCGACTTGTTCGAGATTCTACCGGCACTGACCGAGAAGTTCGCGAAGGAACTTAAGAAGTAGCTCGCAAGAAGGCGTTCTGAAACTGCATCCAAGATTCGCGGCAATCGATATCGGTTCCAATTCTTCGTTATTGCTCATTCTTGATCTTGGCGATGATGGTATCGCAAGAGTCGTTATTGATACCAAGGCCCCGACGCGGCTGTCATCGGGAACGCACGACGGCGCGGCAATGGGTAAAGAAGCCCTGGCTCGCCAGTTTGCGGCACTGGACGAGTTTGACGGCATTCTTACAGAACATCGAGTAGAGTCAGTAATCGCCTGCGGAACGCAGGTTTTTCGCAATGCAAGCAATGGCCGCGAAATCGCCGCAGAGATTACGCATCGGTACGGCTGGGAAATGCAGATCATTTCCGGAGAACGCGAGGCGGAGTTATCGTATCGGGCGGCGACGACGGGACTGAGTAATGTCGGGGAGAGGCGTGTCGTAATCGATGTCGGGGGAGGATCGAGCGAAGTGATTTTCGGGACGGGAAATCAGATCGACTGGAGCAAGAGTTACCCGATCGGGGCGGTGAGCATCACCGAGAGATTCGAGAATGATCTAAAGGGAGCGAGGACGTTCGTTTCTGAACTGGTTACGGAGTTGAGGGAGTGCCAATTGGAGCACAATCATCCGGAGGAACGGCGAGAAGTATACGCTGTTGGTGGAACGGCGACAACTTTGGCGGCGGTTAGTCTTGGCCAGAAGATTTTTGAACCACGACAGGTTCACGGTGTAAGACTTACAGGAACCTGGATTGAAGACACGATAAATTATCTCTTTCGGATGAGCAGTTTGAAGCGTCGGGAACTGATGCCGTTCGATCCTGATCGTGCCGACATTATCGTTGGCGGGTCGTTGATATTGTCGGTCATTCTCGATCGATTGGGTGCAACTCAAGTTGTAGTATCAAATTGCGGACTGCGCTGGGGGTTGATTGTCGCGAGTTTTCCGCAACTTCAGCAAGCGCGGATTGAACAATAACGGCGCGCCGGGCGTCTATAAAACTGCTTGACTAAAGAGGCCAAAGTCCTAATTTGACGCAGGAGGAAACTGTATCGATTGATTGGCAAGGATTGAAGTTCAGTAATCAGGAACGAATTTGAGAATATGCTGCAGAAATGCCGGACTCTTAGCGCAGTTGCGCGGTTGCGGCTTTTTTTGTTTCTGGAATTGAGGTAAGTATCGGAATGAAGAAGACAATCTTAATAACCGCTGTGCTGTTGATTCTGGCAACAGTCCAAGCTTTCGGCTGGATGACTTTCCGGCTGGAGGACCCGATTGAGGGGTTGCTAAGCAACAGTGTGACGCAAATCGTTTACGATGGCGAGTATGTCTGGCTCGCTACCGGGGAAGGGCTTGCCGGGAGTAAAGACGGCGGCGTCAGTTGGATCACATTCAACAAAGAGAACGCTTTTGCCGGGAGCGGAATTTCCGCGCTGGGTCTCTACGGGAATCGACTTCTGGTCGCGACGGCGGATATTGATGTTAACGGTCTCGGCTCGGGACTGTACTATACAGACAATGACGGCGACGTTTGGAGTCTGGTCGACAATCCGCTCTTTTCCAGCCTGGGGAAACTCTCATACGATCTCTCTGTCTTTGACAGTGTGATGTACTCGGCCAATTTCAATGCCGGTTTGCTGCGCAGTCTGGATGGCGGCGTCAGTTGGGAGAATATTTTCATTGATGCGCGGCTGGATAGCATTTTCGAAGCTGACAGCACTTTCGGCCGTAATGGATACGAACGAGGGCGCTATTTCTCCTCGGTGATCGATCCTTATCATGATGATACTACCATCGTGTGGGCAGGCTCGGCGGAAGGGGTACAGCGGCTTTATTACATTGGGAAAGAGAAGAAGCTAGCGAGTTTGCGTGTCAATGACATCGGCAACAGCGGCGACACCTGGTGGTATGCTACCGACCGGGGCGTGAGCAAGTTTAACGATACACTGCTGATATTCAAGACATACAGTACCGATAACGGTTTTCCGGCCAATTTCGTCAGTTCGATTGCAGTCCGTGGTGATCTCGTCATTGCAAGCTTGTACGATACTCTTGCAGAGAGCTCGCTCGGATTTGCAGTCAGCAGCAACGCCGGTGCAAGCTGGACTCTTGAGGAGCCGGCAGGAGCAGTCGGCGCTAATCACAAAATTGAGGACATCAAATTCTTTGGAAACACAGCGTATGCGGCGTGCGATCAGGGTGGACTACTAAGCTCTGACGATAATGGGCAGACGTGGACTCCGTATTATCCGTTTGATGGCCACGCATTCGGCGAACTCACCAGATCGGTTCATGCGATTGATATTGCTGAACGCGAGGATTTCAGCAGGATGGCGGTCGGGACGGATTCCGGCGTTGTGGCATTTTACTACAGCGAAGCCGGCGATCTCGATTCGACTGTGCACATGCGGATGTTCGATAACACATCTTATGGTCAGAAGGTCATATCGCTTTCGACCTTTAAAACCACAGTCGGAGAAGAATTCTGGGCGTGCGTTCAGCCTTACAAAACGGGTGTGACTTCGCAGCCAGCCGTCGTCAGGAGCTTCGACCACGGCTTCACCTGGGAACACTACCTGACGGGTCCGCCGGCACTGAACTCGTATCAGATTGAGATCGGCGAGATGTTTGGCGACACGGTAATCTGGGTTGCGACGGAAAAGGGAATTCGCATCAGCACGAATTTAGGAACGCGATGGGATGTTGCGACGGCGATTGATCTGTTGACCGGCGAAGTTGTTCCCTCCGATGCACAGATGCTTTGCGTGACGATGGGCGAATTCGAGACCCATCATGGATCGGTCACGAATGGCGTGGCGCAGCATTATCTGGCGATCATCTCCGATGTTTTGCGCTTTAATTATCGCATCTACCGGCCCAATCTTGATCCTGATCAATTCGACTTTGTCGGCCGATCATACACCGCCAGCGGTGTGGTTCCGGGCGACAGCGCTTTGGCCGGAAATTTCGTGGTGGCGATGGCGCTGCAGCGAACCGGAGACACTTCGCTCGTCTGGGCGGCGGTCAGGCCGGCGCTTGAATCGGGCGGGAAGAACGGTGTATCGTTCACTTCCGATCGAGGAGGGAGTTGGAATTTCACCCTCAACAATATCCAGGCATGGAATTTCGAGTTTAACGGCGACACTGTTTTCGCAGCCGCAAGTCAGGGGCTCTATATGTCGACGGACTTTGGCGAAACCTGGGAGCAGATTTCGATTAATGATCCGGAGACCGGGCGTTCGATTTCCGACTCGGTAGAGGTGTATGCCATTACGTTGATCGGTGACGAGTATTGGGTGGGTACAGACGACGGTATTGCCAAGAGCCGGAATCTCGAAGACTGGACGATCATTCGCACTTTCGTAGAGATACCTAATAACGCGGCTGATGACGAACGCTCGTTCGTCACGCCGAGCCCGTTCTCTCCGTACCTTTCCGGTCAGGAGATGAAGTTCCACTACCTGCTAAAACAGCCGGGCGATGTAACGATTACGATTTATGATTTTGCCAATAATGTCGTGAAGAAGGTGCTCGATGGCGCGCCTCGCGAGGGCAATTTGCAGTACGACGACCTTGACACCTGGGACGGCAAGAACAGCCAGGGCGATGAAGTGGCTGCCGGAGTGTACTTCTATTTGCTTGAATCCACCGGCGGCGATAAGCTGTGGGGAAAGTTTATGGTGATTCCATGAGGAATACGATGCGAATTCTTACAGCCGTCTCATTGATGATGGCAGTCGGATCAACCGTGTTTGCGGCGGACTACGGCGGATATGCCGGTGCGTTTATGCAGCTTTCGGTGCATCCGCGAGCGACCGGAATGGGTAATGCGTTTACGGCGGTTTCGGATGATATCTCGGGAGTGTTCTTTAATCCCGGCGCAGTAGCGCAAGTGCAGCGGATCAGCGTTGGGGGCGCCTATCGCGATTTGTCCCTGGGTAGATCGCTGCAGCAGGTTGCGGTGTTGTTTCCGGTTCGGGGTGAAGCGGCCATCGCATTTTCCGGCGAGATGGCTTCGATGAGCGGAATCATGGGCCGCGACGAACGCGGAGTGCAAACGGGCGAACTTGACAATCTCGATGCCGTGCTGGCGATTACTTTCTCGCGCCGATTTTCGCGATATCTCACGTTGGGTGGCGACATTCGCTACTATCATAAGAAACTTGAATCAACCTCTTCATATTCAGCGGGTTTCGATATCGGCGGAATGTTGCATCTCGATCGTGAAGTGCTGTCACTTGATGGTCCGATTGATCTACTTCGCTTCGGCGCCGTGGTTCGCAATATCGCAGCGAAGTATCCCTGGAACACGGGCGATTATTGGGCAGAACAAGGCGAGCTGGGTACGGATGTCACCGACGATGTGCCGATTTCGGTTCGTGCCGGGGCCTCGGTGCTTTTTCTGAAGTCGCGTGCTTTATTGTCGGTTGAGGGTGAAAAAGACGAGCAGAAATCGGTCAAGCTTCATGCTGGCGGGGAGTTCTATATCGTACCGCAATTGGCTCTGCGGGGCGGCTTCTCGGCAGGTGAACCGACTTTTGGCGTCGGATTCAAGGTGCCGGTCAATCGGCTTGACGCGCGGCTGGATATCGCGATCGAGCAGGCGCCCAACATCGGCGGGTGGGAGACCATCGCCGGATTCTCGGTAGGGTTCTAAACTGATGCATTCACGATTTAAGCGATTTGCAATTGTTGCGGCATTAGTCGTAGCAGGTTCGGCGATGAGTTCGACGCTTTCAGCGGCTGAACCGGGCAGTGTGGGGTTCAATTTCCTAAAGGTGTCACCGGGAGCGCGCAATGCCGGAATGGGTGACGTGGGAACTTCGGTTGGCACGAGCCTGTTCGGCGTGTATTTCAATCCGGCGGCGACGGCGCAGGCGACTGGTTCGGCAATTGGATTTATGCATCATGAGGGCATATTCGATACGCGGCGCGAGTTCATCGGTGGTACCACACAGATGTTTGGCGGCGTTGTCGCGGCGGGGTTTGACTATTTCAAAGTTGGCTCGCTCGAACAGCGGCTTGGTCCGTCCGAAGAGCCGATCGGGATTTTTGACGCGCAAGATATGCTGCTTTTCGCCGGTTACTCACGAAAGTTCTCGCCAAAGTTGGCGGGCGGCTTCACAGCGAAGTATGCCGCAGAGAAGATCGAGAGCCGCACCGCCGACGCGGTGATGTTTGATGCCGGTGTGCAATTTATGCCGATGGAGAAGACCACGCTCGGATTGGCGCTGCGGCACATGGGCTCAAAGCCGAAATTCGGCGAGGACGAAATTGAATTACCGCTGACCTTCGCCGGCGGAGCGAGTGTCGATGTCAACAATCTCATTCTTGCTGCCGAAGTGACGGCGCCAAAGGAATCGGACGTGCGCTTCAACATCGGCGCCGAGAAGACCTTTGCCAAGATGATCGCAGTACGCGGCGGGTATAAGATTGGTTATGATGAAGAAGATTTCGCGGCAGGGGTCGGTTTCAAGAAATCGATGTGGGAGATTGATTACGCATTTGTTCCTTATAAGTCTGGTCTGGGCACGGCGCATCGCTTCGCCTTGACCGTGAATCTCAAGTGAGTTGAAGGGTATCATCGTATGGCAAAGTACAAGATAGCGTGGCTTCCGGGAGACGGCGTAGGCGTGGATGTGATGGAAGCGACACGCGTCGTGCTCGACAAAATGAAGATTGACGCGGAGTATCCGCACGGCGACATTGGTTGGGAATTCTGGTGCCGAGAGGGCAATCCGCTTCCCGACCGCACAATCAAACTGCTCAAGGAAACCGACTGTGCATTGTTTGGAGCAATTACTTCGAAACCGAAGGAAGAAGCACAGGAAGAGCTGATCGGTGATCTCAAGGGGAAGAATCTCATCTATTCTTCGCCTATTGTTCGTTTGCGCCAGGAGTTTGATTTGCGCACGAACAAGCGTCCGTGTAAGGCATATCCGGGCAATCCGCTGAATTTCAAGGAAGGCATTGATA
>CAUJJY010000323.1 GCA_963205155.1 Candidatus Zixiibacteriota bacterium
ACGAACCGGCAGTTGTAAACGGCCGCTTCAATCCCGCGCACAGCTAACAGCTCCGCGGCCTTACAAGCCTGGTCAACCATCGTCCCGACAGCCAGAATCGCCGTATCCTTGCCCTTGCGCACCAGTTCCCAGGTACCCCACTCGAACGCCGGACGGTCCAACTGCAATTCGATTTCCGGAATATCCGCGCGCGGCCAGCGAATCGCAATCGGTGCAGTGAAATTTTTCATCGCCAGATGTAGACTTTGCCGCAATTCCGTCCCGTCCTTTGGTGCAATGATCACCATCCCGGGAATCGGTCGCAAATAGGAAATATCAAACGCACCGTGATGCGTTGGACCGTCATTGCCTGCCAAGCCGGCGCGATCAAGTCCCAGCAGCACCGGAAAATCCTGCAGTGCGATATCATGAATGACGGCATCATACGCCCTCTGCAAAAATGTCGAATACACCGCAAAAATCGGTTTCTTCCCTTCGCGCGAAAGCCCGGCCGCAAATACCCCGCCGTGCTGTTCAGCAATTCCCACATCGAAAAAGCGCTCGGGAAATTCCTTGGCGAAGTCCGCCAATCCGGTGCCGGTTGGCATCGCCGCAGTGATCGCAACCACGTCGGGATGCTCCTTTCCCAGTTCGATCATCGTCTTGGAGAAAACCTTAGTGTATGCCATTCCCGCCGCTTTGTCAGACCTGCCGGTAATCTTGTCGAATTTGTTGACACCGTGCAGACGGCACGAATCCTCTTCTGCAGGCTTATATCCTTTGCCCTTCTGCGTTCTCACATGAAGCAGAATCGGGCCATGCAGCGCCTTAATCTGCGCCAGCACTTTAACCAGTCCCTCGACATCGTGCCCATCAATTGGCCCGAAATAGCGGAAACCGAGCTTCTCAAAAATTATGCCAGGAACCAGCACACCCTTGACCGCTTCATCAATTCTGCCGACGACTTCGCGAATGCGCGAACCCTTGCGAATCTTGCCGGTCAGTTCCCAAATATGATCCTTGATCTTGTTGTATGTCTGGTCAGTCAACAGCCCGGTGAGATACTCCGACATCGCACCGACGTTCTTGTCAATCGACATCGAATTGTCGTTGAGAACGACCAACATATCCCGGCCCGAATGACCGAGATTGTTCAACGCTTCAAAAGCCATTCCGCCGGTCATCGCGCCATCGCCGATAATTGCTATAACATTATGCTTCTGCTTGGATAGGTCGCGGCTCACCGCCATTCCGAATGCGGCACTGATCGAGGTCGAAGCATGCCCCGCTCCGTAGATGTCGTGTTCGGACTCGGTCGTCTTCGCAAAACCCGACAACCCGCCATATTGCCTGATAGTCAACATCTGGTCGAGACGACCGGTGAGTATCTTATGAACATAACTCTGATGACCCGTATCCCAAACCAGACGGTCGGTCGGGCTGTCGTACACATAGTGAAGCGCGATCGACAGCTCCACGACTCCAAGATTGCCGCCAAGATGACCGCCGACCTGCGAGAGTATCGACAGCAATTCCTCGCGAATCTCTACCGCCAAGTCGGGTAATGACTCGGGAGCAAGTTTCTTGAGATCCTGCGGGGAATTAATGCCTTTGAGAAAATCGGTCATATACGAGTGATACTCACAATCGGATAATTTGTTCGTTATTGTTCGCGGGCAATGATATAATCCGCCAAGTTTAGGAATATCTCTTTTTCCGGGAAATCTGTCAACATATCCTTGGCTTCCCGAATCAACTGCGCCGCAATCTGTTTTGACTTTTCTACTCCCACAACCTTGGGATAAGTCGCCTTTTCCAGTCTCGAATCAGCGCCGACGGTCTTACCCAAAGTCTCGAAATCGCCCTCGACATCGAGTATGTCGTCAACAATCTGAAATGCCAGCCCCAATCGTTCGCCATACTGCGCGAGTTGCTCGACCACCTTGTCCGGCGCATGCGCCAAGAGTGCACCGATCTTGATCGATGCCGTTATCAGTGCCGCCGTCTTGCGGCGATGAATTCCCTCGACCTCGGCGAGAGTCACCGCCCTGCCCTCGGCCTGAACATCTGCAACCTGACCGCCGATCATTCCCTCGGTTCCGATCGCGCGGCTCACCTCGGAGACAATGCGCGGATCGCCCGACTCGGCAAGTATCTCAAACGCCAGCGCATGCAGCGCATCACCGGCCAGTACTGCTATATACTCCGAGAACTTCTTGTGCAAGGTTGGTTGGCCGCGGCGAAAATCATCGTCGTCCATGCACGGCAAATCATCGTGAATTAACGAGTAAGTGTGGATCAACTCCAGCGCTCCCGCTGAATCATAGATCGACTCGCCCACTCCTCCACAAGCAAAATAGGATGACACCGCCAGCACCGGCCGAAGACGTTTACCGCCCGCAAATACCGAGTAGCGCATCGCCGCATGAAGCTCCTCCGGCGGAAGCGATTCCGGCGGCAAAAGCCGGTCAAGATGGACATCGACCTTCTCGCGAACTGCTTTGAAGGGCGATACTCCGTGCCCAAGCGTTTCAGGCATCAGGGTTTTCCAAAGATTCAAGCTTGATGTTGTTGTTCTCGACGACGAGCTTTTTGATCTCCGCCTCAACCGTTGCCAAACGCTCTGCGCAAAGCTTGCTCAAACGCATCCCCTCTTGATAGAGCTTGATCGCTTCATCCAGCGGCAATTCCCCTTGCTCAAGCTTGCCGACAACATCTTCCAGCCGGCGCAAATTATCTTCAAATGTAGCTACTTTTTCAGCCAAGTGACCCTCGAATTAGTCGGATGATGGGCGCAGTATAACGGATAAAATACGCAAAGCAATCGTTCTTGTGGGAGAAATCGTCGGTTATTTATTCGATCACGGCGTCGCGTGAACCGTCGGCAAAGCGGATATCAACCTTATCGCCGGTAACAAGTTCTCTCGCCTTCTTGACAATCGCCTGATTCACACTCTTGCGGATCACCGCATACCCGCGCTTGAGTACCTTGTCCGGCGACAATGCTTCCAGCTTGTGCTGAAGCGTGTCCAGCCGGGCGCTGTTGCGCATGATGCTCTTCTCGACGGCATTGCTCATTCGCGTGTTCGCTTCATCCAGACGTTGCGAATAAGGCTCAATCATCACCGCTGGTCTAACGAGAACGCGAGACTGCGTCAAGCGTCTCAACCGCTCGCTCCGCAAATCAACGTTGCGGCGCAATGAACGCCGTAAGCGCTCATTGCTGTCGGTGACAAACTGCAATAATGCCGCGCCATCAAAAGTCGCCAACTCCGCAGCCGCCGAGGGCGTCGCCGCCCGCAAATCCGCCACAAAGTCGGCAATCGAAAAATCAATCTCGTGCCCCACTGCCGATATCACCGGAATTCGCGAATCATAAATCGCCCGCGCGACGATTTCTTCATTGAACGCCCACAGATCTTCCAGCGACCCGCCGCCGCGACCCACAATCAGCGTATCCACTTCGCCCCAATTATTGAACTCCGCAATTGCCGCCGCAATATCAGCCGCCGCACCATCACCCTGCACCTTTGTGGGACGCAGCACCAATCGCACCATCGGCGCACGCCTGCGACAAATATTGATAATATCGCGAATCGCCGCACCGGTCGGCGAGGTCACTATTCCGATCGCTCGCGGAAACTGCGCAATCGCCTGCTTGTGCTCCTGTTCAAACAGCCCTTCAGCGGCAAGCTTTGCCTTGAGCTTCTGGAACTGCTCTTCAAGTGAGCCAATCCCCTTCGCCACAATCTTGATCACCCGCAGTTGATAGTTGCCGCCCTTTTCGTAGAGCGTAATATCGCCGAAAGCCCGCACCTTCATTCCATCCTTCAGGGCCAGCGTCATCCCCTGCGCCGAGAATTTCCAAATCACCGCCTTGAGTTGCGAATCGGCGTCTTTCAGTGTGAAGTAGCGGTGCCCCGAAGTATGATGCAGATAATTCGAAATCTCCCCCTCAACCCACACCGAGGTAAACTCCCCTTCCAGCACTTCCTTCATCTCACGCGTCAATTGCGAGACTGTGTAGACTTTTTCCTGTTCGATCTCTTTGCTCATGTGCCCATAATATCGCTTTGATCACCCATCGCAAATCACTTCTCACCCACCCAGCCCTGTAACTGCACTGTTGTTGCCCCTCTCGCTCTGGTATCTGTCGAAATCGTCCATTCCCCAAGACAGGCCATTTGATTGGTAATCCTGGCCTTGCCACCAGTCATTCCCGCGAAGGCGGGAATCTAGGTTGGGTCTCTCACGGTTTGGACAGCCATTCGCAACTTACACGCTGTGGCGCCACCCACGTTGAGCCAAGTTTGAGCGTCTGTTTGCGATTCCAACACTTCAATCACTCACGATCGATACTTCCTGCAATTGTGTTCCGAAATTCGACGAAATCTGTCGCATCATTAAGTATATACCAGAAAATAGGTTAGCACTTTTGTATTTGCGGCACTCTTGCACAGGTGTCAGGAATTCCGACACTGCCACAAATTTGGAGCTTAATCTGCTGATTTTAAGTCGCTGTGCGACATGGCGATATGGAACTGTTTCGTTTTGGCAAGAGGTTTGCTCTGTTAATAGTCATCTTGGCCAGTAGTGTCTTTTACAGACAATCCACTTAGCGGAAGCTTCCCCAGCTTCCGCTAAAATTTTTTGGGGACGATTTTCTTGAAGCTAATTCAACGCAAGTATGTCGTGGAC
>CAUJJY010000324.1 GCA_963205155.1 Candidatus Zixiibacteriota bacterium
GTACAATCAGTTAACGCTATCGGACATGATTGAAATGGAAGTGCGCGCAAACGAGATTCGCTGCCAGTAATTGACCTGCGGGTAAAACTTCGTATATTCGGCGCTTGACCCTAACCGGAGTTTTGCCATTTCAATCGACCTTGTTTCGCCAAAATCAGAAACTGCCATCGCGGAGTTTCTTCTAAATACCGATGCGTCCAAGACGCTGGTGATAGCAAAGGGCGCGAATACCGGTCAGTTCTCCGTAAAAACCGACCGCAGAGTGATCACTCTGGATGTGCAGAGAATTGACCAAGTCGAGCGATTTGAGCCGTCTGACTACTATATCACATGTCAGGCTGGAATGAATCTTTCCCAAGTGCATAAAATCCTGTCTGAAAAGAAACTCCACTTCCCGTTTCTGGAGGCTGATGCTTTGGGCACCGTGGGCGGGATGGTTGCGACCGGGCAGATTATCGCTGATGGCGGGTGCTACAATATCGCGCGGTTGGTACTGGCGCTTCGGGTCATCATGGCAAACGGCGAATTGATCAAGGCGGGAGCGGTGACATACAAATCTGTGGCCGGCTATGATTTACCAAAATTGTTCTGCGGAAGCTTCGGCACACTGGGGGTCATCGCATCTGCAGCACTAAGGGTTTATCCCGAGGGTTCAAAGCCATTCGGCAAAGATATGCTTCCGGTTTCGCCGCGACTGCCGATATTGACAGAGATCGGGCGGATCACGGCACCGAGCGATCGCACAGGCGAAATAGCGCTGCGGATCAAGAAGTCGTTTGATCCCAAAGGGCTGTTTCCGGCGATAACCGGTTGGAACGGTTAAGGGTTGCCATAGTATAAGGATTACGTTACTTTCTCAAAAGAGGACAACGGGATAAGTCAAGTAAGTCAATGATCTTAAGAATTGCCATCATACTCTTCATCGCCGCCATACTCGGGGGCATCAACAATTTCATAAATCCCAACAAAGTACCGTGGGTGGGCAACTGGCCATCGGCGATGTCTGATACCGACACGAATTGGACGTCCATGTCGTATGAAGAAGGCGATCCGCCGACGCTGAAACTTTCGGAGGCGTTTGATCGCTGGGCTTCGAAGTCTTATGTTTTCATCGACGCTCGCGAGCCCGAGGAATATGCTGAAGGCCATATCGAGGGTGCTATCAGCCTGCCGTATGACTACTTTGATGATTATAAAGACAAGGTTCTCCCAACTTTGCCCAAAGACACAATGATTGTTACCTACTGTTCAGGATCCGAGTGTGAGTCGTCACTTTATCTGGCGCGATTCCTGGTGCAGGAGTTCGGCTACACTAAGGTTGAGATCTTCTTTGGCGGCTGGTCGCAATGGAGCAAGCAGCAGCTTCCGGTTGACGGCAAGTATGGCAACGACGAGGGAGCGCAATAGGCGATGGAGTCGATACTGCGCGTCATACTCGGCATTTTGGTCGCCGGCTCGTCGATCGTGAGCATCTTCGCTCCCGAATTAATTCCAGTGACAGCCACGCTTCCTGTCAAGATCGCCATGACAATATTCGGGTTGTGGATTCTCTCCGGAATTGGCAAGGACCAGATCAATTTCGCTTTGCGTTTGGCTGTTGGAATCACTTTTGTGTACGCGGCGGTCGACAAGATTATTCATCCCGATCAATTTGCCCGCATCATCTATAATTATCATCAAGTGCCGGGGCAGTTGATAAACATTTTCGCGCTATTCCTGCCGTGGGTCGAGCTGATTACCGGTATATTGGTGATTGTCGGTTATTGGGAAAAGGCGGCGGTAGTAATGATCGGCGGAATGCTGGTGATGTTTATGATCGCCTTATCGATGGCATTGGTCAAGGGCGTCAATATCGAGTGCGGTTGTTTTTCGACGACTTCAAAAGCCAAGGGGCCAATCAAAGACCTGATCTTCAGAGATATACTGCTGCTGCTTTCCTGCGGAGTAATACTGTGGGCGAAGAAGAGCTGGCTGGCGGTTGAGCGTCAGCACGCAAGACGATAGATTAGTAGTTGTCGTCGTCGTTGAGGGCAATGTAGATTAGCGCCGCAACGACAGCCGGAACTGCAACTCCCGCTATAGCGCCGGGCACTCCGGCAACCTTTGCAGAAATTGAAAAACTTGTGCGGTCACCCTCGACCGGAATCAACAACTCGCCACCCGGTGCAAATTGGGTTCCATCAAAACTCACGTACTCAAAACCGGCATCAAGACCCAGCCAATTATTGAAATTGTAGCCGAGATTGGATGATATCCCCTTATGGGTAAGTTGGTCCTCGCCAAAGGTCTTAAGAATTGGCCCGATGGAAAAATCGAGGCTTGATTTTTGACCCAGCCAATATCGCACACGCGGCTTGACGCCAAATTGAGTGCGCCAGTCATCGGCATTCAAGAATGCGGCGACACCCAACGCCCAACGCTCGGAGAGGTTGCGCATATAGCCGAGCTCCCAAGTGGCAAGCGCTTCCGATTCAGAGCGGTCTTCGCCGTTTTGCGTGTAGTTGCCGAATCGGTGCCCGAGGCTGAATTCCGTGATACTGAACGCCTTCGTCTGGTCGAGAGGTCGGGGATTAAATGAAAAGTTGCGTTGTGATGTCTGGGCAATTGAAGGGGATGCAGAAGAGATCGCTACTGCAATGATTATCAAGACTATTCTGTCAATCATCATAGTAGGTATACGCCTCTGGTATCAAAACGTCCAGAAAAAAGTCAAGTATCTTGGTAGGGATTAGGATTCGTAGGTCGCGAAGAAATGGATCAAGGCAATAATCGGTGTAAGGATAGCGCAGGCAGTTCCGCCATAGCTGCCGACGCGGATACCGGCATAAAGCGTTGATTCGGTGCTTTTGTAGACAATTGTCTCGCTTGAGCCACCGACGCCGAAGACAGTGTTGATCGGGATGATTTCCACACCAAGAGACAACATCACCCAGTCGCGATAACTATAGCCGATGTGTCCTGCCAGGCCCGGCGATTTGCCGTAATAGGATCCGAAGTTTCCGATAATCGGTCCGGCGGACAAGTCGATGCTTTGTTCTGGTGTCAGCCAGCGGCGGAGACGCGGTTTGATAGCAAGACGCGAGCCGGAATCATCGAGACTGTAATATGCAGTCGCCCCGAGCGCCCACTTGGGCGAGAGGTTGCGCATGGCGCCGAGGTCGACAGCGAGGTGGTAGTTCTTGTTGTTGTTTTCGGCATTGTCGAATGAGCCGGTTTGGGTGATGCGGTAGTCGTAGCCGAATTCGGTGATAAGGAAATTCTTCGTGACCTCGAGCGGGCGCGGATGAAAGGTGAGCGAGCGCTGAATATTTTGACCGGAGGAGCTTCCGGCGGTCACGAACAGGAGCAACAGGCAGGGAATCACTTTTCGCATGAGCCAAAGGAAGTGGAAACGCGGGAAATCGGCAACGGGTTTGTTTTGGAATGAGCGTGTCAGGTCGCCTCCCGCGAGGAAAGCAAATTCCACATTGTGAGAATTCGGCGCGGGAGAAGACCTTACACAACTTAATACTGGGGTGGCAGGGGTCGAACCTGCGACCATCTCCTTAACAGGGAGCCGCTCTGCCAGCTGAGCTACACCCCAATGTTGTTCTGGTATTAATCGACAATATAGGTAGATGTACGTAATTTCCAAGGGGATTCTGCGGCCGGCGCTGTTCAGAATTTGCGTAACTGCCTTTTCGCGTTGACTCCGGCGGGCAAAAAAGAAGCCCGGGTGTGAGTCACCGAGCTCCAAGTGCAGGTACCGAATTGTGAGGTTCGGTTGGTTGGGTTCCGATTCGCAGGCTTCTTCCTGTTGAATCCGCGAAGGGAAGATGTTTGAGGGAGAAATCGTCACGGGGAATACGCAAGCGGATCAGCGGTCCAATACCAGTCCGCCTGTTGATTTTTCCCTCTCGCTGATAATATAGGCGAGCAGTCCATTTTTAGCAACAGGTGAATGAAAAGGAGGGCAGGTCTCGCGGGAGACCTGCCGTACAACATTGCCCTGCTTTTCGCTAAGAATCATCGACTATCGACAAGTCGGAGCGGGGCCGCCGGCAAA
>CAUJJY010000325.1 GCA_963205155.1 Candidatus Zixiibacteriota bacterium
CACTCCGTTGGGAAACTCAACTCCGATCATTGGATCGTGTGGATAGGTCTGTCCGCAGCCACAATTGTAATTGAAATATGTAACATACCCAACTCGCTTCAGAAAAGCCTTATCGAACGTTTCATCAGTACCTTTTACAACCTGTACACGGGCGCCAATCAGATATGGTGCACCGTCTACATCTTCAAGAGTATTTTTCTGTCGCATTCGAATTTTCATTGCGATGTGTATACCTTCCTCTACCCATAAACTCAACGAATCCCAAGTCCCTTAGCATCTGGAGCTGTTGTCTTATCTTTGCAAGTACGTTTTTGTTTTGTGGGTGCATAGTGCTTAAAAGTGGCTCAAAGCGGTAGACGTCCTGTAGTGTAAAATCAGCCTTCTTAATCTTCCGTACGCAGTTCAAAACGTCAATCAGCCAAGTCCTTTGCTTGGCGACAACACTCTGTAATTTGCTGATTCGCGCAAAATCGAGGCGGACAATTGGTGCCGGAACTATCATCGACTGTTGAACAATCGGAATCACCAGCTCTTTTGGTATGTTACTCAAAACTATGTTGCAGCCCACCCAGCCTGCACGGCGTGCAGTTGGTCGAAGCGGTTGCCTCTTCTCAATGGCCGAAACGGGAAACGAGAATCCTGGAATTAGGAACAGGTTTTCAACGGCGTTAGATACGACTCCATAGTGAAGAACAAAAAGATGTGGGCACCGGTTTTCAAGGATTGCTGCAACCATCGAATCGTAGGCTGCGTCTGCAATTTTGTGGCCAATTGGCCGCGAAGATGCCTTCAATTGAAAAATGCCTGTGCAATCATTGCACCAATAATCATAGACCGGGGTATTATTGGGAGATTTCTGCAGAGAGTTACTGGTACACGATGGACAATAGAGATTAGTCAATCCCCAATGTTCTGTGATTACGCGTGATTGCTGCGCCTTACTGCTATAGGCCATTCCTAGGGACCTGTCGAGAATTAGATGCAAATTGGCTCTCCGCTTTTTTGGTTACCTTGACTACAAGATAGTGAGTTGATTCTTTCTCAGATAGAAAAATGTGCACAATTATGTTTGAAGTGAAACCTCACAAACGCCAGAACTGGATTTCGGCTTTCCAAAAGGAGATCGTTCTGCTATGTTTAGTGCGTTATGACTAATCCTAAATCGTCCACCTTCCCCGCCCTCCACGCCTCCGGCTGCTTCATTATCCCCAATCCGTGGGATATCGGCTCGGCGAAGATTCTCCACCATCTCGGTTTCAAAGCCCTCGCCACAACTTCGGCCGGATTCGCCTTCTCCCGCGGTCTGCCTGATGAGGCAACGGCGCTGTCGCTAACCGACGTTCTCGCCCACATCAAAGAAATCGTCGAGGCCACACCGCTTCCCGTCAACGCCGACTTTCAATCCGGCTATGCGGATGATCTGGAAACGCTCGCCCGCAATGTCACACTCTGCGTCCAGACCGGCGTCGCCGGACTTTCCATCGAAGACGCTACCGGCGACGACGCTTCGCCGCTCTATGATCGTGCCATTGCCATCGAACGCATCCGCATCGCCCGCAAAGCCATCGATGCCACCGGCACCGGCGTCCTGTTGACTGCCCGCTGCGAGGCGTTCCTCGTCGGCGACCCGGATGCCGAACGCGTAGCTCTTGACCGTCTGGTCGCCTTCGCCGAAGCCGGCGCCGACTGCCTCTATGCGCCCCGAGTCACCAGCGCAGAAACGATCAGTCGCATCGTCAAAGCTGTCGCGCCCAAACCGGTCAATGTGCTGATGGTATCACCAGTGCCCGGTCTGATATTCTCCCGCCTTGCCGATCTCGGTGTCCGCCGCATCTCGGTCGGTTCAGCGCTGTCGCGGGTCGCATTGGGAGCCTTCATGCGCGCAGCCTCGGACATCCTCAAAACCGGTACATTCGACTCCCTCGCCGATTCCGCCCCCTTCAAAGACCTCAACGACATATTCACCCGGTAGGACAGACATTCTTGTCTGTCGGCTTCCCCTTTGATCCACCATGTCAGACAGTAATGTCTGACCTACCAACCACTCGCTTCCAATGACGCTTGCCCGTTAAATTCCCCTCTAGAGAGGGGTGGCTCACGTCCGACGAAGGAGGACGTGAGACGGGGTGTGTCGTCCCCCTTGACACCCCATCCAAAAACACATTAAATTCCCCCCATGAAACCGACACCACTCATCGAAGCCGACCCGGTGCATGTCGCCTCGGTCAGCGCCATCATCAAGGCACTTTATGATTCGATCTCGTTCAAACAGGGCGATACCGCCGACTGGAAGAAAATGCGCTCCCTCTTCATTCCCGACGGTCGTTTGCTCATTCCCAAACGCGCCACCACCGACTCGATTTCGCTAACCACGGAGCAATTTGTCGAGCGCGGCAAGATCGTCTTCGCCAACGAGACCTTCGCCGGCAAAGGATTCCGCGAAACCGAAATCGCCCGCCGCGAGGAGGCTTTCGGCTTCATCCGTCACATCTTCAGCGCCTACGAGGCCGTCCTCTCCGACATCGACGACATCGTCATCGGCCGCGGTATCAACAGCATCCAACTCCTGTGGGAAAGCGACCGCTGGTGGATTGTCTCGATGGTCTGGGATGACGAACGCCCCGACAATCCCATGCCCGACTGGGCAAATCCGTGATCAGCGCGCTCTTCATCCTCTATGTCGCCGATCAGGAGAAGAGCACCCATTTCTATTCTCGCATTCTTGATCGCGCCCCGGATCTCGACGTCCCCGGAATGACCGAATTCAAATTGAACAACGGCAGTACTCTCGGCCTGATGCCCGCAACCGGGATCAAACGGCTTCTGGGCGACCGGCTTCCGAATCCAGCCGATGCCAACGGCATCCCGCGAGCGGAATTATATCTCACCTTACCCGATGCGGACTCTTTTCATCAACGTGCACTTGCCGCCGGCGCAGTAGAGCTAAGTGCAATGCAACTCCGCCCCTGGGGACATCGTGTCGCCTACAGCCTCGACCCCGATGGTCACGTCCTCGCCTTCTGCGAGGATCAGGCGGCCACCTTGTAAACAGCCATTCATACCGCAACAAACTTCATCGCGCGAACATCGTATTCCTTTTCAAATGAATGAGATTCTGATCAGCCGGTTGCTCGCTCAACGGCAGAAACTTCTAGCGTTCATCCGCAAGAAAGTTGCCGATGCCGACGCCGCCGAAGATATCCTGCAGGACAGCCTCGCCAAAGCGCTGAAATCTGCCGGCGAAATTCGCGACGACGAGCGGTTCATCTCTTGGTTCTACTCCATCCTCAACAATGCCATTATCGACTTCTATCGCCACCGCGCCGTTGAGGCTCGACACATCGAGACTTCGGACTATCAGGCCGACTCGCTCGCGGCACCTGATCAAAGCGAGGAAAGCGAACTCTGTGAGTGCTTCCGTGATTTGCTCCCCGCGCTGAAACCCGATTACGCCGAACTCATTGAAAAGCTCGAACTTGCTGATGGCGACCCCGCGACGCTCGCAAACCAGCTCGGAACCAACATCAACAATCTCAAGGTCCGCCGCCATCGCGCCAGGCAGGCCCTGCGCGAGCGCCTTGAGGAGACCTGCCGCACCTGTGCCAAGCACGGTTGTCTCGACTGCACCTGTTCGCGCAATTAGCGCGATCAACTGGAAATCTCTTTTTCCACAAAATATCAGAATTGCGGTGTAACCTTTTCATAGGTCTCCGTCTCAACTTGTGCGGTCAAAAATCTTGGTCGCTTGAAACTGGAAACTAAAGACGGAGGTACTCATATGAATCACGCAATGCACCACGGACATCAGATGTCAACACCCGCGTCTCTAAATCGACTCGCCTTAAGCGCCACCATTCACTGTTTGACCGGTTGTGCGATCGGTGAAGTCCTGGGGATGCTGATCGGCATGTCTCTCGGCTGGGGCACCTGGTCAACAATAGCCCTTTCTGTCGCACTCGCTTTCTTCTTCGGTTACGGCCTTACCTTGGTACCGCTGTTGCGTTCCGGCATGGCCGTCGGATCGGCTCTGCTTCTCGCATTAGCATCCGATACCGTATCGATCACCATCATGGAAATCATCGACAATGCCGTGATGTTGATCATTCCCGGCGCTATGACCGCCGGCCCGCTGTCCGGCCTGTTCTGGGCAAGCATGATCTCCTCGCTTTTGCTGGCCGGTGCCGCCGCTTATCCGGTAAATCGTTGGCTCATCCGACGCGGACGCGGCCATGCTGTTGTCCATTCGGCTCACGCCCATCACTAGAATCCACTCCGGTGGCGCTCCAAATTGAGCGCCACCCTCCACATATTTCATCGAATTTTTATAGACAAATCTCTCGTTGGCTCGTTTTACTTGCGGAAGGAGTCAAATATGATTCAAGTCGCTTACAGGGTGGCGGCTATCGCGCTTCTTGGCTTGCTCTCTCTCCAATGCTCCGATCCACCCAACACACAGGAAATCTTTTACGCCGACCTCGGCGCAACGTTTGAACTTGCAGTTCAGCAGACGGCAATAATCAAAGAGGCCGACCTTAGCATCAGTATGTCCACCATGCTGAACGACACTCGGTGCAGCGGGGAACTCGGTTGCATTCACCCCGGCTTCGTCGAAATTGAACTGTACGTCAATTCCGGATTAGCGGGTGGTGAACATCTGGTCCTGGGAAAGTATGGATTGTCGTGGACCGGCGAAGCGGGCGCACTTGCAAAAACCTGGAATGGATACAATTTCGAGCTTCACGCTGTACGACCCGATCCTTACGAGTTAGTCTTCTACAAATCCACCACGTCTCCTCTACCGCCCTGGCGTATCACGCTGCGCGTTGTCGAGGAATCGCCAAAACCCGCTCTGGTAGAACCGGTGACACCCGTCTCGATTCTCCCAACTCTATTAACTCTCGACCCGTTTGACCTGGACAGCGTTGCCATCGTTGCCGACACGTTGTTCGTCCACATTGCACACGGCGGTGGCTGCAAGAACCATTACTATTTCATGTACATGTCCCCGGGTGAATTCGCCGAATCAAATCCGGTGCAGGCCAGTCTCTACTTGCGCCACGACGACAATGATGACACCTGTCGCAAAGATTGTCAGGACGAACGCTGCTGGGTTACAACTACTCTGCGATTTGAATTGACTGGGATTAAGGCTCTCCATCAAGCAGCCTACGGCACACCCGGCCCGATCTTGCTCAACGTATATGATTATTTCACCGATTCTCCCGGTGAAAAAGTGCAGATCTTGTACAGCCCTTAGCCACTTTTGTTAACAATTCGAGGTCAAGTAGTTATAGATTCCCGCTTGCGTTAATATTGCCAACATCGCAATAATACATGCATGGAATTGAAAAACTGCTCCGTCCTCGTTACCGGCGCCGCCGGTTTTATCGGCAGTCATCTTGTCGAAGCTCTCATCTCCAAAGGCGCGAATGTACGCGCCTTTATTCGTTATAACTCGCGTTCCGATCGCGGCTGGCTCGAGACTCTGCCGACGAAGACTACCGAACAATTCGCGGTCATTGCCGGAGATATCAAGGACTCCGATGCCGTCCGCAATGTCATCAAAGGTTGTGATATCGTTTTCCATCTGGCGGCATTAATCGGAATACCATATTCGTATATCCATCCGCGCAACTACGTCGATACCAATGTCATCGGAACCACGAATGTACTGACAGCGGCGCTCGATTTTGGCGTTAAACGTGTCGTCCACATCTCAACCTCCGAGGTCTATGGCACAGCCCAGTACGTACCCATCGATGAGAAGCACCCTAAGGTCGGCCAGTCGCCCTACTCTGCATCCAAGTTATCCGCTGACTTGTTAGCGGACTCATTCCATCGCAGCTTCGGACTGCCGGTCGTCACGATTCGTCCATTTAATACCTACGGACCGCGCCAATCGCAACGCGCAGTTATTCCAACAATCATCGCCCAGTTGCTCGCCGGACATGAGCTCAATCTCGGCGCAACCACGCCGACGCGCGACTTCACCTTCGTAACCGACACCGCCGCCGGCATGATTCGCGGCGCTGAAGTCGACGAGGCTGTTGGCACGACAATCAACCTCGGCACCGGGAGTGAGATTTCCATCGGTGACTTGGCGCAATTAATCGCCAAGCTAATTGGAGTCGATCTGAAACTGCATCGTGATTCCACGCGCCTCCGTCCGGGAGATTCCGAAGTGGAACGATTGCTCTCCAACAACGCCTTGGCTCAAAGTGTATTAAAGTGGAGGCCCGTAATTGATCTTGAAACAGGGCTGAAGCGCACTATCGACTGGTTTAGAGAAATTCCACCATCGAAGCGCGCTGGAGAGTATGTCCGTTGAAATCGACCATACTGTGGCGATAGCTGCATTTCGTGATATCAAGACCCGGTCGCTTGATGTCGATATGAGAATAGAACACTTTGCGAGAGGATAAATTCTTATGAGATATTTGGTTACCGGTGGCGCCGGGTTCATTGGTTCGAACATCGCGAAGGCGCTGGTTCATCACGGCGACAAAGTTCGCATTCTCGACAATTTCTCTACCGGCCGTCGTCAGAACTTGAAAGAGATTGAAAACGACGTCGAAGTCATCGACGGCGACATGTGTGATTTCTGGGTCGCCCTTGATGCCTGCCGTGATATCGACTTCGTCCTTCATCAGGCCGCGCTCCCTTCAGTCAATCGCTCGGTCGAGAATCCTCTTACCGCTAACCATGTCAATATCAACGGCACTCTGAACATGCTTGAATGTGCTCGCCGCAATGGCGTCAAACGTTTCCTCTTCGCATCATCGTCTTCAGTCTATGGAGACACCCCGACCTTACCCAAGAAAGAGGATATGCTTCCCGCGCCCATGTCGCCGTATGCCGTAAACAAGATCACCGGTGAATATTACTTGAGCGTCTATTCCGACTTGTATCACATGCCCTGCGTAGCTTTTCGTTATTTCAATGTCTTCGGCCCCAATCAGGACCCCAACAGCCACTACGCCGCCGTCATTCCCAAGTTCATCAATGCTCTCCTGGCCGATGAACAGCCAACTATCTTCGGCGACGGGCTCCAGTCGCGCGACTTCACCTACATCGACAATGTCGTTAACGGCATTATTCACACTTGCGAGATGATGACCATCGTCCCCGGTGTCTACAACCTCGCTTGCGGGGGACAGTACACTCTTAACGATTTATTGAAAGTTCTCAACGAGTTGATCGGCACGAATATCAAGGCTCGTTTTGAGGACGCGCGCCCCGGTGATATCAAACACTCCTTCGCCGATGTGTCCAAGGTCGAACGCGTGTTGGGCATCAAGCCGACCATCGGGTTCCGTGAGGGACTGGAGAAGACTATCGCATTCTATAAGCGTGAGGCATTGCTGAAGAGCCGTGTCTAATCACACCGTTCCCAATACACCCGGTCCCGGCCGTTCAATTGCCATTCCTTGGTGGCAAATAGCTATTATCAGCGCCGTCATTCTCTTAATGTACCTGCCAATCTTGGTGCAACTTGCTGGCGACTGGTACAATGACGACAACTATTCCCACGGCTTTTTGATTATCCCCATCAGTATTTGGCTGGTTTGGCGAAAACGCGAAGTCCTTCGCACTATTCCTTTGGAATCAAGCAAGTGGGGCATTCCGGTCATTTTGGCATCGTTGGTGGTATTTATCCTTGGAACTGCCGGAATGGAATACTTCACCGCGCGGGTCTCGATGGTGAGCCTGATGTTTGGTGTGACCCTTTATCTGGCCGGATATCGCTTTGTCCGCGAAATCTGGTTCGCATTCTTCTTCCTGCTGTTCATGATACCGGCCCCTTACATCATCTACTACAGCGCTACATTTCCCCTGCAGATGCTTGGCTCCAAGATCGCCGCGTCATTGCTTAGCATTGTTGGCATCCCTCATCTGCGGCAAGGAAATGTCATCCACCTGCCCGACAACTATTCGCTCGAGGTTGCCGAAGCCTGCTCCGGCTTGCGTTCACTAGTGACGCTGTTGGCGCTTGGGGCACTGCTGGCTTATCTGACGCAGACTTCCAAGTGGAAAGGCGTCACATTATTCCTTGCGACAGTACCAATCGCGATTGCCGCCAATATCTTTCGAATTTGTGTGACCGCCGTCGGCGCCTACGGTATTTCACGCGCCGTCGCCGAAGAGTTCATTCACGAGCTTTCCGGCACCATCGTCTTCATGTTCAGCCTCGTTTGCCTGCTGATCCTTAGTAGTTTGCTCAAGATGGGTGAGAAGAAAACGGAAGACGGGGAGAAGAGTCCATGAAGAGATTTCTAATTATCCTTCTCCTGCTTGTGCCGTTTGGCGCAATGGCGACGGTCCTTCGTTATATCGCCGTTGAGCCCGATCAGCCTTCACGCTTGAACGATATGCCGGTTGAGATCGACGGCTGGAAAGCCGTTGTTTTTCCGGTCGGCGAAGCTACCGCGGCAGTTCTGCAGGCCACCGAGATACTTCTGCGTGGCTATTCCGACTCCAGCGGAAACTACGTCGGACTATATATCGCCTACTTTCAGGACCAAAAATATGGCTCTCAAATCCACTCACCGCGTCACTGTTTACCCGGCGGCGGCTGGGTCCTGACTGGAATCGAACACGTTCCCTTCAGCGTCGGCGAGCGGAATATCACCGTCAATCGCATGACTATAGCGAAACGTTCTCGCGTCGACCAGATGTTCTACTGGTTCCATACTCGCTCTGGCGATCTCACTTCAGAATACTCGCTCAAGTTTGATCTTGTGCGCAATTCTCTCTTGTTATCTCCTACCGATGCCGCTATCATTCGCCTGACTGTCGCACAGGGCGACAGGACTGCCGAAGAATGCCAACAACTGGCGGAGAGATTCATGACAACAATTCTGCCTGAAGTCCGCAAGGCATTGCCGTTCGGTACACTGTAGTTTTCGCTGCTAAGGTGAGAGCCCAAACAATTCTATGATGATGCGCGCCATTATCACCCTCATGCGACCCGAACAGTGGGTCAAAAACCTCATTGTTTTCGGCGCTCTCATCTTCGCCCGCCGTTTCACCAATACACCCGATGTGCTCCACTCGTTGCTAGCCTTCGGTATCCTCTGCCTGCTATCATCCGCCGTCTACATTGTCAACGACATCCACGACTGCGAACAGGATAGCCTTCACCCGACGAAAAAGTCTCGTCCGCTTGCCTCGGGTGTGCTCTCGCCCGTCACGGCTCGCATACTTGCGGTCACTCTCATACTTTCCGGTATGGGCGCGTCCTTCTTGCTCCCGCGCGAGTTTCTCTATATTGCCATGATTTTTGTCGCTTTCAATATCCTCTACACCGCATTGCTCAAGAGCATCGTCATTATCGATGTTATGTCGATTGCGGTCTCGTTCGTGTTGCGGGCCGTTGCTGGTTCGTATGCCATTTCGGTGGAAACTTCGCCCTGGTTGATTGCCTGCACCTTTCTTTTAGCGCTCTTCCTTGGATTCGGCAAGCGCCGTCATGAACTGATCATCCTCAAAGACCAGGCCGTCGAACATCGCGTCTCACTCAAAAAGTACTCTCCATATTTTCTTGATCAGCTGATCGGCGTGGTCACCGCTTCCACTGTCGTCGCCTATACTTTCTATACCCTTTCTCCCGAAATCCAGGAGAAGCTCGGGGTCCAACACCTCGAGTTGACAATACCCTTCGTCCTCTACGGAATATTCCGCTATCTCTATTTGATCCATCAGGAGGAACGCGGCGGTTCCCCGGCGCAATTGCTGCTTACCGACATGCCGATTCTAATCAATATTGTCTTGTGGTTTCTCTCTGTGATGGCGATATTCTGGTTTACAGGGGGACATCAATAACCAGTAGTTTGACCGTCTTTACGAGGGTGAAATAAAATGACACGTATTCCACGACTGTTCCCGGCTTTTGCCCTGCTCATATCGGCGCTGATTCTTAGCGCCTGCTCCTCTTCCTCTACTCCCAAGGATCCGATGGACGCCATGCGCGTCTTGCTTCCTGGACGGACGGCTTTGAGCGGTTTGACCTTGAAGGACTCTGCTATCGTTTATGAGCGCAACACCGTCTGGGACTACCTCGGGCAGTATGCGGAGACTTATCTAAACAATGGATTTGATAAGCTGTCCACGGGAACCTACGTCTCTACTGATAACTCGAAATCCCTCAAGGTAGATTTGATGTTATTCCAGGAGCCAATTGACGCTTTCACCATGTATGCCTTGCGCCGTAATCCAGCCGGCAAGTTTCTTGACATGCCCGAAGATGCCTACATTGTCGGTGATACTCTGGCGTTCCTCAACGGGAAGTATGTCGGCAAGATTCAGCGCAGTGGCAATGTCGCCGATGACGACCTCCTAAAAACCGCCAAACTGATTATTGACAAATTCACGGACACATTGTCGGCAATTCCACGGCTGTTAGCCGTGTTTCCGGCCGAGGGCAAGGTCCAACACTCGGAACTCAAACTGCCGCGGACTCAAGACCGATTTGACGAAACCCCGGAATTCTATGGTTGCCAATATGTTGTTAATGCCGATACAGTCACTCTATATTTCATGCTTAATTCCCAAATTGGCATTTCAATCGCCACCGAGTCATTCCTTGGCAAAGAAGGCAAAATTGATGAGTGGCTGATGGAGGGCCAGTTTCAGTCCCTGACTGGCACCCACCCCGGACATGGTCCGGTGTTCTGTGCACAACAGGGCGGAACCTTGGCTGTTGTAACCGGCTATTCTGATTCACAGAATGCAAGGGCTCTGGTGGAGCGGTTCTTCCAGGACGTACCTAAGTAGCCGGCGAATCATTCCCGCGATTTCAGTACCCGGATCGAACCGGGACCCTGAAATCCCGGCTCTACTTCCGAATCGAAGTCGATAGACGGTTTCCTCAGTCGACCAGATTCTGCGTTTACTTTCTTTTGTGAATAATTTTAATGGGTTGCAAAAATCAACCTATTGCTTAAATTAGAGTTGACCCTACTGGCCGATAGGGAGTGACTATTGCTTTTACGTGTCTTGCTGATAATAGCGTCGGCGGTCGGGTTTGTATGTCCTTCATTATTTGCGCGGGTTCTTCAGGTCCCGGTAACCTATCCGACTATCCAGGGAGCGATTAACATCTCCATCACTGGAGATACGGTTCTTGTTTCCCCCGGCGTCTATTTTGAAAATATCAACTTTCGCGGCAAGAGAATTACCGTCGCGTCGCAGTTCATCCTGACCGCAAATTCCGACATCATCAATCAGACTATTATTGATGGTAGTCAACCCACTGATTCGGATTCCGGCTCCGTTGTGCGAATCATCTCCGGCGAGGACTCACTCGCCGCCTTGCTCGGATTCACAATCCGCAATGGCGTCGGAACGCTGATTCCCGGCAGCTTTGCCGGCGGCGGCATCCTCGTCAGTAATTCCAGCAATCCGAGAATTCGCTTCAATATCATTCGCAATAACAACGCGCTTGTTGGTGCTGGTATCGCGGTCAAGAACTCGCGCCCGATCATCGAGTACAATGCCTTCACACAGAATTCGTCCCGCGACGGCGGTGGTCTATGGCTTGAGAGTTCATGGATCCAGGTCAATCATAACGTCATTCACGCCAACACCGCGGAACGAAACGGTGGAGCAATCTTCATTCAAGACTCTTACGCCATCTTCGCCAATAACAGCATCACCAACAACTCCTCGCCATTTTGCGGCGGGATCTACTGCAACGGCGGTCTTTGGGAAATCATCAACTGTAATTTTTACCAGAATCAGGTTGCCAATTTCAATGGCTGCGGTGATTCCTCGCTCGGCGACAATAGCAAATCCCGAAACTATAATCTGGATTCAGCGGACATCTACGATAACATCATGGTAAATCCGCTGTATACCAACGCTGCAACTTTCGATTTCCGCTTGCGCTGCGAGTCACGGCTGGTCGATGCCGGTACCGAAATCCCCTTTACCTATCCGCAGGGCGGCTCGCGCGAAGATATCGGCATGTTCGAGTTTCAATATCGTGTCGGTGACCCGACTCTGGACGGCAAAGTCAACCTCTCCGACGCTATCGCTCTGGTCAATGTGATCTTTCTTGGTACCCCGCTTGAATGCCCGCTGTATATGTATGATTGTGATTGCAGTCGCCGCATAAACGTCGGTGATCTGGTAGCGCTGATCAACTACTGGGCAGGCTTTAGTTCAGTCCCTTCTTGTTTATTCACTCCAACACCCGTCAACTAACACCAACGAAAACCCCTTGCCGGCTTCCGCGCAACAAGGGGTCTTACTATTAGGCTTCTGTCCAAATCTGCCTTGCGTCGATTATCTCCGTTGAAACAGTCCGGCCAACTGATTGATTGTGCCGCCCATGACAACCATCCACTTGTCGCCCGACTTGCGCACCGACACAACATCCGTTGAAGATTCCGCATCCGTCGCCTGCAGCTTCATGTGAAACACATGATGACGCAGCTCTTTCCCCTCGTCAACCGAACCGACAAACTGAACCTCGGCGCCGGCAATCATCATGGAAATCTGCGGCGCCAGACTGGTAATCCAATTCATGGTGCTGGCGTAAAACTGCAGAGAGTCCTTCGCGATGATGCCGTCCCAATCAGTGGCGCCTTCAAAAAACGGCAGAAGCGGATCCGCCGGATTGCCGGCATCCTTGATATTCGTCAGGAGCGGCGCGATCGTTCCCTTAAACTTGCCCAACTCTGCCGGATGCACTGTCAGCCCGCAGGCCTTCCAGTCCGCCGCACGTGCTGCATCGAAATATTCCTTTACAATTTGCTGGGAATTGTCGCTCGCCGTCTGACCGCAAGCGATGCCGGCGACCAATCCAAATACTAACATTGCGCCGAGCAGTCTCTTGCCCCAAGACCGATGAGCTTTTAAAAATGTCACAAGTACTCCTTATGAAGTTAATTAGCGTGGGTTCAGGGGAGAGAATATATAAATAATTTTGGCTTGCGTCACTCGAATATCGCCGTGGAGAAGAATTTCCTCACTTGATGCAGTTCCAACCGTAGGTTGGACTATCCGCATTTCCCGGCGCCTTTGTCTATTCGCTGTGGTTATCCCCGCCGATTTTACTTCTCTTTGACATCCGCCAATAACTTGTCAATGATCTGCAGGGTGTCAACACCATCCGCTTCAGCATTGAACGATGTCACGATCCGGTGCCGCAGAACCGGTTTGGCGACTAACTGAACATCCTCAATCGAAGGAGTATAACGGCCGCTTAAAATTGCATTGGTCTTGGCGCCAAGAATCAAGTACTGCGAAGCCCGTGGTCCTGCACCCCAGGTCACCCAGTTGGCAATGTAGTCGCGTACCTGGCCTTCAGTACGGCGCGTGGCTCGAACCAGCTTGATTGCATAGTCGATAACGTGATCCGACACCGGCACCTTCCGCACCAGTTGCTGCAGTTGCTGAATCTCTGCGCCGCTCATGATCTTGCCGAGATCCTGCCGCATCACCGCCGTCGTCGTTTTGACAATCGCATGTTCTTCCTCATACGACGGGTAATCAACATGAATATTAAACATGAAACGGTCAAGCTGCGCTTCCGGAAGGGGATAGGTTCCTTCTTGCTCAATTGGATTCTGTGTCGCAAGCACAAAAAACGGCTCGTCCAGCTTGAAAGTTTGTCCCGATGCCGTGACCTCGTGCTCCTGCATCGCCTGAAGCAAAGCTGCCTGCGTTTTCGGCGGAGTTCGATTGATTTCGTCTGCCAGCACAATATTTGCGAAAACCGGACCCTTCACGAACTTGAACTCGCGCTGACCGGTCGATTTGTTCTCTTCCAGAATCTCTGTTCCGGTAATGTCGGAGGGCATTAGATCAGGTGTGAACTGAATTCGCGAAAATTTCAAATCAAGCACGCGCGCGAGGGTTGAAATCAAAAGCGTCTTCGCTAGTCCCGGAACTCCCACCAGTAGGCAATGCCCATTGGAGAGCAAAGCTATCAGCAATTCATCGACGACCCGATCTTGCCCGATGATGACCTTTCCAATTTCAGCCTTGATTCGTGTCCGCGCGTCCTTTAGCTTCTCGACTGCCTGTAAATCCGCGGACTCTTTGATCTGATCTGCCATCTATTCCTCCGAACATCGTCGACAATTTGTGGGACTTGGGGCATCGCTTGGCGTCCCGCTTTGGCAATTCGGAAAAAACGGGAATCCAGCCTTGCAAGTCGTAAGCGCCATAACCGCTTATACGGATAAAGCGCTCTTCAGACTAATATGTTTTCAGCTATTTAGGATAATTGACTGCCGCGGTTTTGTCAACCTGGCGTGTGGTAATAACGTCGTCGCGGGAAATCTGTATGGAATAACTGAAATTGCCGTCCGTAATGATCGGCTCGGAAAAGTGTAGCTTCAACTCTCCCGGGAACGTCGAGCCTACAACGTTGACCAGCGAAATGAATCCCGATTGACCGCCATTGAGCTCGTGATTGGGAATGCGCGCTAACGTTAGAACCGTATCGCTCGGCCCGTTTAAGTAGTAAATTCCGTTGATCCGATAACAGTCCACCAAACCGAGAACCTGACACACCTTTTTCCATCGCACAACCTCGATACCCAGAGCAACACTGTCGGCCGTGAACGGCACCATCTGCGAGGTCTCTAAATTGTCCTGGTCTGCCGACCTGACAACCAGGCGCGGCTGCTTCAACTCTTCGTAAATGAAACTGATATTGGCTTCCGGCGGATTCTCACCGAACGGAGTGAAGCGACTCACCTCCGCATTGAACCAGTAGCACCCTTGAGCAAGTACAATCAAGAAAATTCCAGCTGCCGAAAGAATCCAAGGTCTTGCCGAACGCTTGCTGCGAAAATAGACCGACGTAGTAATGTTGTCTTTGAGCCGACGGGCTATGGAAACAAACACAAACAGCAGACATGCGAGCCCGCTGAAGAACAAAACTGTCCCGGCTACAAGAAAGAATGTGCCCAAAGTGAGTCCGCCTTATCGAAATCTAAACAATCTCAAGTCAAGCTCTTGTGGATAACCATTAAATCGTACTGTTAAGCATAGACCGCATCGCGTTATCAATCAATGCGTTACAACAATCTCCACATTGTTGTCCGAGTTATCCACAAAGGCACACTGTTACAGCTCGGTTAGAACTGTGGCTTCTTCTCTACGATCTTATTATCGGGTTTCTGTTCGAATTCTTTTAGGCCTTTCATCTGACAAGACCCGTGAAATATCGCGCCTTGCTCGATGACGATGCTTTTTGTCACTAAGTCGCCAACTACCTTGGCTTTAGCCTGCATTTCGGTCTTTTCCGAAGAATGGATGTTTCCGACGACCGTTCCCGCAACCACGACGATTTTGGCTTCGATGTCGGCTTCAACTTCACCGGTTGCCCCGATTGACACCGTCTCGTCCGATACGACTTTGCCCTTCACTTTTCCATCGACGCGAAGTGTGCCCTTGACTTCCATGGTGCCGGTGAAAACACTATCTTTTCCGATGATGGTGCTCAAATTCTCTGCCATCGCATCTTCTCCTTTAATGAGATTGGGTATTATTGTCTTTGCCATAATAATCTTCCGGATCTACTGGTAGACCGTCAACGCGAACCTCGTAGTGAACATGCGGCGCCGTGCTGACGCCCGTGCTCCCCGACAGCGCAATCGCCTGTCCGTAGCGAACTAATTGCCCGGTCGTTACCAGTAATGTGTCATTGTGTCCATACATTGTTTCGACATTATTCAAATGTTTCAGCACTACCTTCCAGCCAAAAGAGTCATCCCATCCGGCAAAAGCCACTTCGCCATCCGCCGTTGCAATCACGCGCGTTCCCTTCTTGACAGCCAGGTCAATGCCGAGATGCCGCGTCTTGGGATTATCCGCCGTTGGCCGAAACGTTCGCGAGACAAATCCCTGTACCGGCAGCCCCTTTGGCGTGCCAACAGGTCCTTGGAAAGTATCTGCCTGCTCTGTTATCAGAGCCGGTTCCTTTGAAACTGCCGTCGACTCGGCGGAAGAGAGAACCTCCACCGGCGTCTCCATTCCATATTGTGCCAAGTCGATTCCCGCCAGAGTCGCAACTTGACCAAGCATACTGCGGTAAGCCTGCAAATTGTTCTCGAGAAGCACTATCTTGGAATTCAGGCGGCGTAGTTCCTCGTTTTCCTGAACTAATTCCTCCCGCTCATTTGAATGGACAACCAATCGCGCATATGTAAACGTGCCGACGATCGACACAATTATCAGCAATCCAACGACTCCAATGATAACATAATAGAGAAGTCGTGAAAATTTGATCGTCACCGGCTGCTTGCCGGTTTCGAATATCAGCATCAAGGTGATTTGCTGCCCGAGACTTGACATTTATAGTTCTACCCCCAACAACTCCAGAATGCGCGTTAAATCCGAATCTCCATAGAATTGTATCGAAATTTTCCCGCGTTTGAGCCCGCGCTGTATCGTCACTGCCGTCCCCAACCTCCGTTTAAGCGCCGTCTCGGCCTGTGAAATCTCAACCGGACGAGTCTTCAGCTTCAAACTCCGGCCGCGCTTCTTGCGCTGTCCGCCGTAGATAATCTCCTCAATCGCCCGTACCGTAAGGTCCTCGGCAATAATCTTGCGCGCTAACTCCAATTGCTCTTTTTCGTTTTCCAGCGCCAGTATTGCCCGCGCGTGGCCCTCCTTCAATTGGCCGGCAGCAATCTTCTCCTTAACCTCTGGTGGCAGATTCAGAAGCCGCAGCGTATTGGCAACCGACGATCGGTCTTTGCCGACTCGCGTCGACAACTCTGATTGCGTCAGATTGAATTCATTCACCAGTCGCTGGTACCCCTCAGCCAGTTCGAGTGGATTGAGATCGTCGCGCTGCAAGTTCTCCACAATCGATATCTCAAGCATGTCGCGGTCGCTCAAATCTTCGACCACCCGCGCCGGCACCTCCGCCAATCCCAATCTCTCCGCCGCACGGTAACGTCGTTCACCGGCGACAATTTGGAACTTGCCGTTGATCTGGCGAACCAGAATCGGCTGCAGTACGCCTTTTTGAGCGATGGAATCCGCCAGTTGACTCAACTTTTCTTCAGCGAAAAACTTTCTCGGCTGATTCGGGTTGGCGATCAACTGGTCCAGCGCCACCATCAGAAATCTATCGCCATGCTCCGGCTCGACTGTGACTTCCGCCACTACTGGAGCTGTCGGTATCGTGGGGATCAAAGCCGACAAGCCTTTTCCAAGTGCCGGTTTCTTCATATCCGTAAAACCTCCTCCGTCAGCGAGATATAATTTTCCGCACCGGTCGAACCGATATCATAGAGGATAATCGGTTTGCCGAATGAGGGAGCCTCGCCCAGGCGGACATTGCGGTTAATTATCGTAGTGAAAACTTTGTCTTTGAAATGATTGCGCGTTTCTTCCATCACCTGCCGCGCCAAATTCAAACGCGGATCGAACATGGTGATCAGAATCCCCCCGATCGTCAGCTTCTGGTTCAGGCTCTGTTGCACCAGTCCAATCGTATTGATCAACTGGCTCAAGCCCTCCAGCGCATAATACTCCGCTTGAATCGGAATCAACAAGTGGTCGGCCGCCACCAGCGCATTTAATGTAAGGAGTCCTAATGATGGGGGACAGTCGATAACAATGTAGTCATAGTAGTCCCTGATTGTCGCCAGCTTGTCGCGCAGAATCGTCTCACGATTGTTGCGCTCCACCATCTCCAGTTCCGCGGCCACCAAATTGATGTTGGCGGGAATGATGTCCAGATACTTAATGTTGGTCTTAAGCACGACCTCTTCGACGCTCTTGCTGTCGCTCAACATATCATAGACCGACACAGCCAGATTCCGCTTGTCGATCCCCATTCCCGAGGTTGCATTCGACTGCGGGTCGAGATCAACGAGTAGTGTTGATTTTTCAGCGATGGCAATGCAGGCGGAAAGATTGATGGCGGTGGTGGTCTTGCCCACTCCACCCTTTTGATTAACTACTGCGAATATCTTGGCCAGAAATCCCTCCTGATTGCGCGAATCCGTTCGTGTCGCTAATCTATGATTCCGCCGACATTTCGCAATAAAAACTTCTGCAGATATTGTATTTAGTTAGCTTTTCTTCAGAATCAGGAGATTTGAAACGCGCCCCGCGGATGAACTTTGATATTGCCGGGCCAACTCATAGCTGTATCCCAGCAGTTCGAGAGTATTCTGTTCGCTGCCGATCCTCGGCAGAATCAACCTGCCGCCAGGCTTCAAATGCGGCAGCGCCAGCTTTGCAATCAGCTCCAGCAACCCAAAAGCCTTGGCAATGGCGTAGTCACACCCGATCGGAGGGATCTTCTCAACACGCTCAGAAACAAACCTGCATTCGAGCATGCCCAATTTTCTCGCCGCATTCTTTTGAAACTCAATTTTACGTTGATTCGAGTCCACCGTAACAATCCGCAAATCTGGGCGGACGATCTTGTGAATGATCCATGGGAATCCCGCCCCCGATCCGATATCCAGCACCAAAGACTCATTGGCATAGCCTATCAACGGAATCATCGCCAGTGAATCGTAAATCAGCTCATTCACCGCTGCTTCGGTCTTATTTCGCGATACGAGATTGACATGGAGATTGACTTCGAGAAGATACTCACGAAATGAGGCGATTTTGGACTCAATTTCAGCGCGGTTTTGCGAGTAAGAGCCTAATAAGGCAAGGTACGAGCTCTGGTCATCCATCAATTTGTTTCACGTGAAACACTGCTGCTGTAGTGACGCTTTAAGTGAATCATCAACACAGTGATATCGGAGAATGTGATGCCGTTTAATCGCGATGCTTGCCCCAAATTAATCGGGCGATATTGCTGCAAAACCGCAATCGCCTCCTTCTTCAGCCCGGAAAGTACACCAAGATCAAAATCATCGGGTATCTTCCGCGATTCTAACTGCCGAAACCGATCAATCTCGCGCAATTGCTTCTCCATGTAGCCCGCGTACTTTATTAGAATCTCCAACCGCTCACCAAGCCGCTCCGGAAACAGAGCACACTCCTCGTCCACAGTCGCGAGATGTCTATAAGTCACCCCTGGCCGCTTCAGAAGTACACCCATCGGCAGCTTGTCACCGTTGGCATCCGGATCTACCAGCGAAGCCATTATCGAAGTTTTATGCAACCGCTTATGCTCCGAATCCAGTTGTTCACGGTCGCTCACATATCGCTCCATCATCTGGTCCGTTACTAATCCGAAACTGCGACCAATCTCAATCAGCCGATCATAGGCGTTATCTTCACGCAACGCTAAGCGGTACTCTGCCCGGGAAGTGAACATCCGGTAGGGCTCCATCGGAACCCTTGTGACCAAATCATCAATCATAACACCGATATACGCTTGTGCGCGATCGATCACGACTTGCGGACGATTATTCAGCTTTGTTACCGCGTTGATTCCGGCCAGTAATCCCTGCGCAGCCGCCTCTTCGTATCCCGAGGTTCCGTTGATCTGCCCGCAGAAATAGAGATTGGCCACCAAACGTGTCTCAAGCGTCGGCTTTATTTGAAATGCCGGGAAGAAATCATACTCAATTGCATACCCCGGCCGTTTCATGACAACGTTTTCCAATCCCGGTATCGAATGAAGAATGTCATTCTGCACATCTGCCGGCAGGGAAGTCGACAATCCATTTATATAAATCTCTGTCGTGTCAAGTCCTTCCGGTTCAATGAAGAGCTGATGCCGATCTTTGTCACGGAAGCGATGTATCTTATCCTCAATTGACGGACAATACCGCGGCCCAATCCCTTGAATATTACCGGAAAACATCGCCGAGCGGTGAATATTGGCTTCAACAATCCTGTGAGTTTCAGCGCTAGTATATGTAATGTGGCAATGAACTCTATTCGTTACGCCGGTGGTCGTCCTCAATGAGAACGGAAGAAAATCGTCATCCCCGGGTTGTGACTCCATCTTGGAATAGTCAATCGTCTCGCCCTCCAACCGTGGTGGCGTCCCCGTCTTGAGTCTTCCCGGCTTAAATCCCAGTACTTGGAGCGACTCCGACAGATGCAGCGAAGGCGCCTCGTTTACGCGCCCGGCAGGAGTCTGTTCTTCACCGATGTGGATAAGTCCATTTAGGAATGTGCCTGATGCCAGTACACACGCTTTACCGGAAATCTCTCGACCATCTTGCAGAATAACATGGCTGAACTTGTTGTCCTCACAGCCGATACCGACAACCATACCTTCAACTAGTGTGAGATATTCTATTCCGGCAAGTAATTCTTGCGCGAACTCGCGATACAACTTGCGGTCACACTGCGCTCTCGACGACCAGACTGCTGGACCCTTGCTCTTGTTCAAAGTCCGAAAGTGAATCCCCGTGCGGTCTGTTATGTATCCCATCAACCCGCCAAGCGCATCAATCTCCCGGACAAGTTGCCCCTTACCGACTCCGCCGATCGCCGGATTGCACGACATCTCGCCGACCTTTGCCAGGTCTCCGCTGATCAAGGCAGTAGTAGCACCCATTCGCGCCGCCGCAGCTGCAGCCTCGATGCCGGCGTGTCCGCCTCCTATGACTATGACTTGAAAATCTCTCATGGTAGTTGGAGATGATACGTGCCTAACCGCTCAAAATCAAGTGCGATCCTCAACCACCGTTTCACGTGAAACGACCATCCCAATTGGACTGTCAAAAGAATCTCCGCGAGTGTCATCCTGAGCGAAGCGAAGGATCTGCTCTCTTTGTTACTGATCAACTTACAGATTTTTCGCCTGCACAGCAGTTCACAATGACAAAGTCGGAGTTCTTTAACCGCGCCCATTGCAAATAGATCTCAAGCTTCTGTGTATATTCGACTTTTCAGTATACAACCAAATCAGTTGTATATAATAACTTAAGTTCAATAGCTTTCTTCTGTACTCTGCCATCACTGCCCCTTGACAAATTCCGGCCGGTAACCTATAATGGATATTATACTACACAATCTTACGGGGATGACTTTGGCCTGCGATCGGGCATACTCACAGCTCGTTCGCAATTGCTAACTGACAAGTGGAGCCTGTTTCGATGACTTACTCAAGACAATCTGCGTTGGCGATTGCGCTTACAATCAGCGCCGCACTAATCATCTTTGGCACGGCAAATGCCGGAAGTTTCTCCGGTCATGTCTATGACGCCGATACCGGCTGGCCAATCCCTTGTGCGGAAGTGATCATCGGTAACAACTTCATATCCAATGCAACCATCGTTGCTACTGACTCCGCCGGGTACTATTTGTCGCCAACCCTCGCTGACCTGACCGACTATACCTTGCTTGCGTCGTCTCCCGGTTATGAGTCGATTACACTGCTGATGCAGACCCCCCATGCCGGTGCAGACCTCTACTTGAGCAAACCGGATTCTGGATTTCTCGCGGAAACACTAAATCAGGGATTGGCGCTCTACCAACTTAATGATGGTGCAAGTCAACGGGCAGGAGGAGAGGTTGTCGAATTCGACTTTCCCAACATCGACGCCGACAATGCCTTGATTGATTCGTTGCTCTCTTCAATCGGGACTGACTCCGACCCGACAGAGGTTGATTCCATCATCTGGATCAAATGCTCGCTGGTCTGGGAATGGCTGCAGACCAATGCCCGATACATCAACTCCTATCCCGGCGACCCCGTGGTTCAGGCAGCCTGGAACTTCATGATGAACTATGATGACGGTTATCCTTCAATCGAAGCAATCGCCGCAACCTACATCAACTATGGTTTCATCGTCTGGGGTACTTGCATGAGTCGCGCCCACATTCTTACCACAATGCTCTACAAAGTCGGACTCTCGCGTGACCGCGTAGCCATCGCCGAAACCCGCTGGCAACTGCGTTACAGTCAGCATATGTACTCGGTGATCTGGCTCGCACACCGTTGGTTGTATCTGGATCCGTCATCGATCGGAGCTACATTCCCGCCATTCAATGAATTCCGGTCAGTGCCCACAGGGTCTTCTGGTTACATGGACTATTGTCATCCCTATGAGTTGATGTTGATTCCCGGTTCGAACATATCGGCCGTTCCCGATATCATGAACCGCGAGCGCAACTCCGACAACGCTGTCATCGTCGCTCCTCCGCAAGGCACACACGTGATTACTGAAAACGTGACTGTTACCGGCGTTTCGGGAAATCCGATCATCACGGAGGTCACCCTCAACGGAACCGCGATTCCAATTACTGACGGCTTCTTCACCGGAACCGCCTCCTTATCAATCGGCACCAATCTGATCATCGTGGAGGTCAAGGACAATGGCGTCCCGTTCCGCGACACAGTAACTGTCTTCAGGACAAAACCCGATTGCGATGGCGATGGCACTGTCGATCTTGATGATAACTGTCCCACCATCGCCAACCCGGATCAGCCCGACGAGAATGGCGACGGCGTCGGCGATCACTGCGATGGCAATATCTATTGCTATCAGAATTTTCCCCCATCCGGTCTTCGCAGCGTGCCATACTTCTACCAGATGACCTCCGTCGGAGGAACACCACCCTTGAACTGGACTCACGTCAGCGGCAATTTGCCGCCCGGCTGCAAGTTTAATGGCGGCGCGCTCGGAACCATCACCGGCACGCCCAGCCAGGCCGGTGATTACAATTTCGCGGTTGCTGTTTTCGATTCCCACATTCCCCCTAAGTCAGACACTGTCAATCTTGCCATCACAATTAACAACCCGCCGTTCACTTGTGGCGATGCCGATGGCTCAACTACGGTCACGATCTCCGACGCCGTCTATTTGATCAATTACATTTTCTCTGGCGGTCCAGCACCAAACCCATTGCTCGCCGGTGATGCCGACTGCAGTGCTGCTGTTACGATTTCCGACGCCGTGTATTTGATCAACTACATCTTTGGGGGCGGACCAGTGCCATGTGCGGCATGTCCGTAGGAAGGCGGACGAATCGGGTGGGAGATTATGAAATGGTGCGGGTTACTTTCCGATACAGAAACGGCTGAAGATCTCTGCCAGTAGATCATCATTTGTGACCTTGCCGAGAATTTCTTCCAGCGCCTCCACCGACTGATGCAGGTCAAAAGCCAGTAACTCGAAGCTCTCATCCTGTTCAAGCTTCTGCCGCACGCTTGTAAGTGAATCTAAAGCCGCCAGAACTGCGCGATGATGTCGCTGATTGGTGATAACATTATTATCGCTGGAAATTGTAGCCGTTGCCGTAACGATCAGCTCGCCTATCCTCTTCAGCAGATTATCAATCCCTTTTAGCTCCTTGGCCGAAACGACGATAGGGCGGGTAGCATCCAGTTCCGACTCGAGATCCGCAATCTGAAACCCCGTCAATAGGTCAATCTTGTTGAGAACGAGAATGACCTGTCTATCGGTCAGCTTCGATAAAAACTCCCTGATCTCCGTCACCGTCGCCTTGGTCGCATCGAACACCGCCACCACCAAACCCGCCGCCTCAATTTCCCGCTTCGACCGCTCGACTCCCGCCGCCTCGATATGATCATCCGTCTCGCGCATTCCAGCCGTATCGACAAAGCGAACCACTATCCCGTTGATATCAATCTTCTCGGCAATCGTGTCGCGTGTGGTCCCGGGTATCTCGGTGACAATTGCCCTCTCCTCAGCGAGAATGGCATTGAAGAGCGATGACTTTCCGGCATTTGGCGGTCCAACTATCGGAACCTGCAAACCGCTCCGCAACACTTCGCCATGGCGATAGCTTTCCGCCAACCGTGACAGTTTTCCGGTAATCGTATCAATCTTGCCGAGCAGTTCTGACTTCTCCTGCCGCGGAATTTCCTCATCCGGAAAATCAGTGTAAGCTTCAAACAACGCGCCAATCTCTACCAGTTCATTGCGAAGATTACCGATGTATTCCGAGAGTCTTCCCGAAAGCTGATAGACCGCCGCCTGTTGAAACGCCGTCCCCTCCGCCGCAATCAGGTCCGCAACGGCTTCCGCTTGAAGCAAATCTATCCGGCCATTTTGAAATGCCCGCAGTGTAAACTCACCGGGCGTAGCCTGTCTTGCGCCGGCATTGATCGTCATCTCAACAATTTGTTTTAGAATCTGTGGATTCCCGTGCGCCGAGATTTCGACGACGTTTTCACCTGTGTAACTATTGGGCGCGACGAAAACCGCCAATAGGACCTCATCGGTGAAAGTCCGGCGCAATGACCCCTTGATATAGCAATGATGAATGGTATGCGATTTGACCTCGCCGAAATCGCGTCGTTCACTCACCAACTCATTGGCGACTGCAAACGCGCGATTTCCCGAGATACGAATAACTCCGATACCGCCGTAACCGGGCGGTGTCGAGATCGCGACGATAGTTTCGCCGCTGTCCGGGAGTCTCATTTTACCTGCGGATTAAGTGTCTGTAAGTCAGTCCGCTTAATTAACAATTGCTCGCCGATTGACAGAATCGAATACATCGACCAGTACAACACCAGCCCGACCGGAAGACCCTTCATAAAGAAGAAGAACATCACCGGCATCAAATACACCAGCATCTTCTGCTTGGGATCCGTGATCGACATCTTTTGCTGGAAGAACATCGCCAGTGTCATGATAATCGGCATGATATAGGGGAATGGATCTGGTTGCGAAAGATCGGGCCACATTGAAACAAAATACGCCTGGCGAAATTCGATCGTCGAACTGAACACGGTGTAGAGACCGTACAAAAGCGGCATTTGCGGCAGGAGCAAGAGGCATCCGCTGAAGGGATTGACGCCCTCTTCCTTATATAGCTTCATGATCGATTGGTTCAGCTTCTGGGGATCGCTCTTATACTTGGCTTTCAGCTCTTCCATCTTGGGCGCCAGATTCTTCATCGCGGCCATCGACTTCAGCGATTTGCGCGTCAACGGGAAGGTGACCAGCTTGATCAGTATCGAGATAACGATGATCACGACACCGTAATTGGGAATGAATCTGTGAAGCTGGTAGGTCAGCCAGTAGACAGCGAATGAAAACGGCCGAATGATCTTCCATCCCCAGTTCATCAGGTCTTCAAGATCGGCGTTGTAGTGCTTGAGTGCGTCGTATTCCAAAGGCCCGGCATATACCTTGAACTTATTCTCAATCGAAAGATTCGCTCCCGACGGCATCACAATACCGGTCGAAATCATTCGTTCATTATAGCTGCCATCTACCCCAACCCGGGACTTCTCTGTACCTCGGAAATAAGCACCATTACTGGCGTGATTGTCGGGGATCAGCGCGTAGGCAAAGTACTTTGATCGTGAAGCCACCCACTCCGCATTGCCGGTAATGTCACGAACCATCTTGCCGTTTTCAAATGAGTCATCCGTCTGGATCTCCCCGGCCATAAATGCCGCGGCTTTGTAATTAGAGTAGTCATCGCTGACATTTTTCTCGGTATGGGGAATTCCCGGCAACCAGGCAAGTACATATTCCTTGTCAAGTCCGAGCTGCTGAACGCCGTTGATTTTCAATACCAAATCGAAGTCGTACTTGTCCGCATAGAAAGTGAATTGCTTGACGATTTCTCCGCGATTCGGAATTTGGGCCGTAAACGTCACCGTCTGGCTCGCCGTACCGCCACCCGAAAGATTGACATCACCATCCGTACTCGTATAAGCAATCGCATGATCTGTAAACCCGCTGATCGCCGACATCACCGTCGGCACCGGCTGCGCTTCTGCCGGAAGCATCTCCACCAGTCCGCCATCGGAGTACTTGTATTCTTTAAGCGTGAGCTTATTGAGTCCCGCGCCTCTATTGGTCAAGACTGCATGGAAGAACTTCGTCTCGACATTGATTAACTTTTCCGGAATCGAATCAAGCACCACCGTTACACTGTCCAGCGTCGGCTGAACGATTGGAGTTGCCGCGCCGGTAACAGCCGTACTGTCAGCCACGGGGCGCGATACTGAATCAGCGACGGTGTCTGGTGAGGTCGGCGGCTTGGGCGCCGGCTGGTTGAAATAGGACCAACCGACAAAAATCAAGAATATCAGTACTATGGCGATGAGTGTATTACGATCAAACATTTTTCAATTACTCCACTGGGTCATACCCGCCGGGATGCAGCGGATGGCAACGACCGATGCGCTTGAAGGTCAGCATCGTACCCCTTAAGAATCCGTACCGCTGCAGAGCTTCATGTGAATACTCTGAACACGACGGATAAAACCGACATACTTTGGGCAATAACGGCGAAAGCGCAAACTGATAGAAGCGAACTAAGACAGCCAAAACCTGGCCCATGATTTTATTCATTGTCTAACAATTGCTCCAATTGCGCGGATACCTGGCTGAATCCCAGGTCGACGGCAGTCTGCTTGGCTGATAGGACGATAGCGGAATCAACTGGCCACAAATCCTTGTGTGTGCGCACGTACTCCCGCATCAAACGGCGAACCCGATTGCGGGTCGGCGCATTACCAAGTCGCTTCGGAACACGAAAACACCAACGGCTGGATACCCCCGGTGTTGGAAAGCGATGCATTCCTATATGCTCGCCTTCGCGACGATCTCCTGAACGCAGTGTCTGACGGATAAGCATGCCATCCGACAGACGACAGCTCTTGCCAAAACTATGATCTTTCGTCAGATACGGTAAGTTTGTGTCTGCCTTTGCGGCGACGTCTCGACAGAACGGCCCGGCCATCCTTGGTCTTCATTCTCTCACGAAAACCGTGATCGTTCTTCCGTTTCCGCTTCGAGGGCTGATATGTTCTCTTCATTTCTCTCCTAAGCTAATAACCCAATTAGCTGAACATTTTACATCTCCGGCAAGGGTATGTCAAGGGATTATTGTCGCTTGGCAATCCGCTGGCTCTCGCCAAAGTCTTAATCCTTTGAGTACTTGTATCATGGAGAAGTTGAGTGAAGCCATTGCTTTACAATCAGTTATCATCTGACTGTCTCTCGCCTTACTCGCTAAGTCTCGGCGTCTTCCTCAACATCCGCAGAATCGATTCCTCCGTAGTCCGCTCCCTGACCTCTTCTGCAGTAAGCCAACGCAGATCGTGCGATTCATCACTGATCGTCAGCTCCTTGCTGTCATTAGCCTCGCAAATAAAACGGACATCATAATGGAGATGTTCCAACACCCCTTTGTGCTCGGGAATACGATGGATGTCGAGATCGAAGATCCGTTCCGATAGCGGCGCTATGTTCGAAACACCCGACTCCTCACGCGCCTCCCTTAAGGCAACCTCAAACACATCCGCATTGCCGTCGGCATGCCCGCCAAGTTGCAGCCACAGCTCAAGCTTCTTATGAAATGTCAGCAGGAATCGATCTCGTCCTGGATTAACGATCCAGGCAGACCCGGTGATATGCCCGATCTCAAGCGAACGCTCGAAACAGTCTTGATTTGCCTTGATAAACTCAACGAAACGGTCGCGACATTCGGAATCGCGCTGATCGAGTGGAACGAATTGGCTTAGCTTCTCAAGAATATCGCGACGATGCATGGGAGATGTTACATCGTCGACGTCATCAACGCAAGTAGGACAACGTCCGCTAACCTAACGCCACGTCAAGGATCATCATCACTGTGAATCCAACCATCACCCCCATCGTCGCGACATGCGAGTGCCCCGATGTTTGCGATTCCGGAACCAGTTCTTCCACAACCACAAATATCATCGCCCCCGCCGCAAATGACAGAGCATACGGCAGAATCGGCTTGGCGGCAATCACGAGCGCCGCGCCCAACATTCCGGCAATCGGCTCAACAATCCCCGAAAGCTGTCCGTACCAGAACGCCTTGAATCTCGAAACCCCGACCCGCCGAAGCGGCATCGAAACCGCCAACCCTTCCGGAAAATTCTGAATACCGATACCCAGCGCCAGCGCAACCGCTCCCGCCAGATTCGCCGAAGGCAAATCCGCCGCAACTGCGCCAAAAGCCACACCCACTGCCAATCCCTCGGGAATATTATGAAGCGTGATTGCTAACACCAACAACGTACTGCGATGCCATGCTGTTTTGATACCCTCCGCGTGCAATCCGCTATCGGTCATATGCAAATGCGGAAGTACCAGGTCCAGACCACGCAGAAACGCTGCGCCAAGCAAGAATCCGACCGCCGCCGGTACCCAGGTTGGTACCGGTCCATTCTCCGACATATCAATCGCCGGAGCCAACAACGACCAGTAGCTGGCGGCAATCATGACCCCGGCCGCAAAGCCGAGCATCATGTCCAGTGTCCGGCGGCTGACCTCTTTGCTAAGAAACACTCCGGCCGCGCCCAGTCCGGTCAGCCCCCACGTAAAACAAGTAGCCAAAAGCGCCTGAATGACCGGACTTAGATTTACAAACCACTCACCAAGAATCATGGGAGGGAATAGACATCAATGTAGATGTTATTCGCAAGCCAAAACTCCTTCTGCATAAATTTCGATTCAGACTTGACACCAGCGGGTAAATTGTATCATCTAAGTCCGATGAATACTCATGACAACCTGGAGGAAATAGTGGTCAAAAGACTGACATTCAGGAACTCCCTGAAATACACCTGTCTCTCATTCGCGCTGATCTTTGTGACAGCAGCTTCAACGCGCACCGCTGCCACAGGCAATGAAGCGCAGTACCGGCAGTACCTCGATGCCGCAGAGAAAGTTCTGAATTTCACCGGCGTCGCAATGGTCGCTCGCGATGGGAACATCATTTTCGCGCAGGGAGTCGGGCGGGCGGACTTTGAATCGGATCGCCCCAATTTCGTCGATACCAAATTCGCTATTGGCTCCGTCACCAAGCAATTCACTGCCGCTGCAATCATGCAGCTCCGGGAAAAAGGATTGCTCTCTCTCGATGATCCGATTGCAAAATACTTCCCCGACTATCCCGAAGAAACCGCCAACAAGATCACCATCCGTCACTTGCTGACCCACACTTCCGGCATTGTCAATTTCACCAGCGTCCCTGCCTACGTGCAGTGGAAAGATCAGGATGTGCCGCTTGACGTCCAGATCAACGCAATTTCCACATTGCCGCTTGAGTTCGAACCCGGTACCAAGTTCAGCTACAGTAATTCTGGCTACAAACTCCTCGAAGCCATTATCAACCAGGTATCCGGCAAACTCTGGCACATTTACATCGCCGAGAACATCTTTGCTCCTGCAGGTATGTCACATTCGGGATACGATCTTGTAACCGTCGCCGAAAAGGAGCGCGCACTCGGCTACCTGTTCGACGACAACGGCAAACCTATACGCACCGACCTGCCGAAGGCAACAACCCCCGGTGGTGCCGGTGCACTGTATAGCACCGTAGGAGATCTCGCAAAATGGGATGAGGCACTGCGCGGCGAGAAGATACTCAAACGCGCTTCTCTCGACATGATGTTCACGCCCTTTTTGGACAACTACGGCTTCGGTTTTATGATCGATTCTGTCGCCGGATACCAACGCATCTGGCACGATGGCATGATTGACGGCTTCGCAAGCATGTTCATCCGCATCCCCCAAGAAAACTTAAGCATCGCCGTACTTGCCAATAATCATATGCTCGATTCCCGCCGCGTAGCAGTCAATCTCACGGCAATCGCCCTCGGCCTACCTTATGATGTCCCGGTGCTCAAGACTCCAGCTGTAGCCGACACAAGCAAATATCAGGATTACTTCGGCGCCTACGATCTCGGCAATGGCCAGTACCGCCTGATAACTACCGAGAATGGCAAGCTCTACTCCCAGCGCTCGGGCGGGATGCAATCCGAGATCTTTCCGGAGTCACCGGATAAGTTTTACTATGAGCAAAACCACGCCACCACAGTCACATTCATTCGCGATGATGCCGGCAAAGTCACCGCACACTCGATACACCAAGAGGGCGTCGACTCACGGCACGAAAAAATGTCCGCCGAACAGACAGCTGCAATCGTTGCCAAGACCGCTCCCGTCAAAGTCAACCCGGCGATCTTTGACCGCTATGTCGGTGAGTATCAATTGTCGCCTGTTTTCTCGATAACAGTCGAGAGCAAGGAAAATCGCATTTTTGCGCAGGCAACCGGCCAGCCGCAATTCGAAATCTTCCCGAAGTCGGAAACGCGGTATTTCCTCAAAGTCGTCGATGCCGAAATTGAATTTGTGATGGGACCCGACGGCAAAGCCGATAGCCTGATTCTCTTCCAGGCTGGCTTGTAACAACACGCAAAACGGAAGTAAAGACAAAGCCCGTCGCACAGGATGATGCGACGGGCTCACTATTACATTCGAAGTCTGATCTACTTACCCGAGAATTTCGCGTCACGCTTCTCCAGAAACGCGCCGAGTCCCTCATTCTTATCATCGGTCGCGCATAGCGCCGCGAATGCCTGAATCTCAAATGCATTCGCATTCGTCAGGTCGACTTCTCCACCCCGATTGATCAGTTCCTTGGCGTACTGCACGCCCAGTGGGCTCTTCGATAAAATCGTATCTGCCAGCTTATTTGCCTCCGCCATCAGCTGATCCGCCGGAAAAACAAATTCCACCAGCCCGATCCGCAGCGCTTCGTCGGCTTTAATGATGCGCGCACTGAAAGTCAGCTCCTTCGCGCGACCCTTACCCACCAACCGCGTCAATCTCTGCGTCCCGCCAAACCCGGGGATGATGCCGAGATTCACTTCCGGCTGTCCCATCTTGGCGTTCTCTGAAGCCACTCGAATATCGGTCGCCATCATAAACTCACAGCCGCCCCCCAACGCAAATCCGTTCACAGCGCTAATCGAGACAATCCGAGAATTCTCAATTTGAGCAAGAACTGAATGACCGGTCTCAACGAACTTCTTCCCGGTCACCACATCAAGCGTCTTCAACTCGCCGATATCAGCTCCCGCAATAAAAGCCTTCTCGCCCGCACCGGTGAAAATCACCACCCGGACCTCGCCGCCATTCTCAAACTCCGTAAACGCCTGCTTGACCTCGAGAAGCGTTTCCGTGTTGAGCGCGTTCAGTGCCTTGGGCCGATTGAACGTAACCGTCGCCTTCGCACCTTGTGTTTCTACTATAATATTATTGTAAGCCATCGTATCTCCCTACTTCTTGCTGTAATCGTAGAACCCGCGACCTGACTTGCGACCCAGATACCCCGCCTTGACCATCCGCTTCAGAAGCGGCGGCGCTGCATAGTGCGGCTGACGGAATTCTTCAAACATGATCTCGCCGATATACATGATCGTATCCAGCCCAATGAAATCGGTCAATTCCAACGGTCCCATCGGATGCGCACATCCAAGCTTCATCGCATTGTCGATCTCTTCCTTCGTCGCCAGACCATTCTCATACCAGCGAATTGCATCAATCAGATACGGCACCAACAGCAAATTGACCACAAACCCGCACGAATCCTTGGCGCGAACGACCACTTTGCCGACCGACTCCGCAAATGCAATAGCATCCTTGAAAGCCGCGTCATCCGTCATCACCGTATGCACAACTTCCACCAATTTCATCACCGGCACCGGATTGAAGAAATGCAGCCCCACGAACCTGCTGCGCCGGGAGGTCTCAACCGCCATGTCAGTAATCGACAATGACGACGTATTCGAGGCAAAAATCGTCTCCGGCTTGCAGGCTTTATCCAATGCCTTGAAGATCGGGATCTTCACTTCCAGATTTTCCGTGACCGCTTCAATGACGAGATCGCAATCAGCAAGATCCTCCAACTTGGTCGTCGTCGAGATATTGCCCAAAACCTTCGCTTTGTCGTCCGCGGTGGCTTTGCCTTTCTCGATCGCCTTGTCCAGAAGCTTCTCGATTCCCTTCAAACCCTTCTGCAACAGCTCTTCCTTTTCTTCCCGCGCTACAACTTTGTAGCCGGCGGCGGCAGTCACCTGGGCAATACCGGAGCCCATTTGCCCGAAGCCCACGATTCCGATTTTCTTGAAATTCACGATTTCCTCCCAAAGGGGCTATATCAATCCTTAAATGCAGGTTTATGTTGGCACATTGCTCATACCCGACTTAGTTCAGAATAGATGACTACTTAATCCAAGTCAAGTCGCTCGATTGAGATTTCCGGTCGATTTTGTAACTCTCTTTCAGAAAAGTTGACTTGGAGCCAGAATGTTGCTACATTCCCCGCGATGTCCTTAGACTACCAGGCGATTACTTCAGCGGACGGCATTATCGATGCCGCCAAAATCCTCGGCTCAAAGTACGGCCCCTTCAAGGTCGCCGTTGCCGCCGCCGAGGACGACGACGTTCTCAAAGCCTGTTCCGAAGCCGCCAACCTCGGCTTCGCCCTCTTTACCCTCTTTGGCTCCGAATCCAAACTCCGCGAGATCGGCGATAAACACAAAATCGACTTCTCCGGCTTCACGATCGTCAATACCAAGGATGCCGGCGAGTCGGCACATCTGGCTGCCGAATCCGCTGACAAAGGCAAAGCTGATCTAATCCAGAAGGGCTTCCTCTCGACATCGGCATTGCTGAAAACTGTCTTGTCCCGTGATTTCGCTCTGCGCGCCGCCGATACTCTCAATCACGTTGCTGTACTCGGATTTCCCGGCTACCACAAGTTGCTCGGAATCACTGATGGAGGTATGGTCGTCAAGCCGACTTTTGACCAGAAAGTTCAGATTATCAATAATTCCATCAAGCTGTTCCACTGCCTTGGCTACGAAAAACCAAAGGTCGCCGTCTCGGCTCCCGTGGATTACATCCATCAGCGATTATCAGCCACCACCGAGGCCGCACAATTGACCGCCATGAACAAAGATGGACTGATTCCCGATTGCGAAGTCTACGGACCGGTCACTTTCGATGCCGCCACTTCGCGGGCTGTTGCGCTTAGTCGCGGTATTACCAATTACGTTGCCGGCGATGCCGATATCTTCCTGGTCGACTCCATCGAAGAATGTAACATCATCTCCAAGACGCTGATCCTCCTTTCACCGGCCACATTCGCCGGAGTCATCGTCGGAGCACGAGTGCCGGTTAGCCTTGTATCGCGCACCGACACCGCCCGCAACAAGCTGGCATCAATTTCTATTGCCTGCCTGTTCTCGCATTATCTCAAGAGGGCCAAGTGATGCTGAAGAATTTTGCGGAAATCGAAAAACAGGCGCGCGATAAAGCAGTCGACCCGCTGTTGGTGGCATTCGTCGAACCACACGAACCCAAACTAATCCAAGCGATCGACCGCGCGATGAAGAACCGCCTGATCAAGCCCGTCATGATCGGCGACGAGTCCGCCATCGCCAAAGCCTCAAAAGAAATCGGCATCGATACGCTCGGCTGGGAACTCGTCCGTTCACCCGAACCAAACTATTCAGCCTATCAGGCGCTCGAATTAATCCGCGACAATAAAGTCGGCGGCATCTGCAAAGGCGTCTTTGGCGCCAAGGATTTCCTGTCGTTGCTGTTCGAGCGTAATCTCGGATTCCGAGTTTCCAAGAATCTTGTCTCCGGACACTTGGTCTGCAAGAATCAACAATTAGACCGCCTGTTGATACTTTCCGACCCGATTGTTAATCCCGATCCCGAGATGATGGACTTGGTCGACATCCTCAACAACGCCGTCGCGCTGGCGCGCAAACTTGGCAATCCGTTGCCCAAAGTCGCCCTGCTCGCCGCCGTCGAGGTCATCTATCCCCAGATGCCGGTCACGATCGTCGAAGCCGTCATCTCCAAGATGGTCGACAAGGGTCAGGTCAAGAACTGTCTCGTCGACGGCCCGCTCTCGATGGATGTTGCTTTGATGGAAAGTGCCGCCAAAGAAAAAGGCGCCAAGGGTGAGGTTGCCGGCCACGCCGAAATTCTGATCGGTCCCAGCCTTGCCACCAGCTATGGCGTCTATAAAGCGTTAACGATGTTCACGAAGAGCGAATCCGGTTTGATCATCACCGGAGGCAAAGTCCCCGCCGTAATCACTTCCGGCAACGACACCCCCGACACGAAATACAATTCACTGGTTCTCGCTGTCGCTATCCGGTAGGACAAACACTCCTGTCTGTCACTTCCCCTTCCATTTACCACGTCAGACAATAATGTCTGACCTACCAACTATTGCTTCCAAGTAAACGCTCGGTAGGACAGACATTCCTGTCTGTCGTTTGTCCTTTCAAACTGGCTTCCGCTCTGGAGAGAGATACCAACCCGGATAGTTCCATGGATCTTTAGTAAGTCCTCGCTTGAGAGGATTCTCTAACATGTAATTGAGTTTTTCGAGCAGTTCGTTTTCATCCCGGATTATTCGATCATAAGACTCTGCCTGCCAGATTGACCCTGTCGTGCCCCTGTGCAGATTGATGAGCCGCGCCGATTTGCCTTTCGTCTCCTTGAGAATTCTGCTTAGTGAGTATCCAGGTAACGGGCTGAAGACTAAGTGCACGTGATCCGGCATCACAACAGTTGCGACAAGTAGGTAGAATTTCTTGTGCCCGTCTATGATGAGATTCTTCACAATGAGTATTTCGGTCAATGAAAGTGTCGTCCTGTCGCAATCAAAGCTGACGAAGTAATAAGAACCTTCTAGCTCCCAGTGTGGCAGATGGCGATGCGTGATTTTCAGTTCCGATTGCTTACCCGACGTGTCTCTTTCCACGAAGAATTGGGGACTAAAATCTTCACTCACGAAATTCCGCCATCCTAAACTAACGTTAGGTAGGACAGACATTCCTGTCTGTCATTTCCCCTTCGACCCACTGTGTCAGACAATAATGTCTGACCTACCAAATACTCTTTTCACGTGAAAACGAAGTAGGACAGACACTCCTGTCTGCCGCTTCCCCTTCAATCTAACCCGTCAAACAATAATGTCTGACCTACCGCCCCTTAATCCGCCAACCTTAACGGCATCACCAAACAAAGATAATCCGCGCCATCGTCAACCGCCGTCACGACCGCGGCCGCCGTCGATGACGACAATGCAAACCGCACTTCGTCACCATCGAGCTGCTTGAGAATATCAAGAATATATTGCGCGTTGTAACCAATCTCAAGATCATCCGAATCGTACTGACAAGGAAGCTTCTCCATCGCCTCGCCGCCTAAATCAACATTGGTTGCCGATAGTTCAAGCGTGTTCTTGGAGATGCTGAACTTCACCTGGCGGGTAAGCGAATTTGATAAAATCGAAACGCGGCGAAGTGTCTCCATCAGCAGCGTCTTGGGGACAATCAAATTTTTGTCGTTGTTTTTGGGTATCACCTGCTCGGTGTTCGGATACGGTCCCTCGATGATGCGCGTGCTAATCGTGTTATTGCCGCAAATGAACACCAACGTGCTGTCGCCAAACACCACACCGACTTCATTGATGCTTTCGCTGGCAAGCTTGCTGATCAAATTGAACGCTCTCGGCGGTACAATAACGTCGCCATGCAATCCCTGAAGCACTGTGTTGTCGGCTTCCGCACGCGACAACCGGTGGCCATCAGTGGCCACCATCCGCATCCGTTCGCCGTTAGTCTGCCATAAAATGCCATTGAGCGCCGGGCGCGTCTCATCAGTGGACACGGAATAAGAAGTCTTCGCGATCAAACTGCGCACCACGTTTGCCGGAATGCGGATTTCTTTCTTGCTATCGTATTCGGGAAGTTTCGGAAACTCATCGGCTGACATGCCGGAAATTTTGTAGTCGCCGGTACCGAAACGCATTTCGATGCGATTATTGGTTGACTCAATTTCAATTTCAGTTTGCGGAAGTGCGTTGATAATATCCGCAAAGGTCTTTGCCGGGATAGCGACTGAACCTTTTTTAGTGATCTTTGTTTCCAGTGAGGTCGTAATTGAAATCTCCAGATCAGTCGCCGAAAGCTTCAGCAACTTACCATCAGCTTCCATCAGGATATTGCCGAGAATCGGTAGTGTCGACTTGGTTGGAACAGCGCTCATCACAGCGCTAAGAGCTGACTGAATCTTGTCAGTTGTCAAACTGAATTTCATTTTCCTACTTCCTCAATGTTCACAATTCGCACCGCGCTCTTATTATAACTTAATTATAAATTTAAAAGTAATAGTCATAATAGTAGTGTGGAGATGTTCCTTTGTAAAGTGATATTCTTGTCATTGAACGGCATACAACCTTTTGCCACTGTGGATAAACACACCATTCCACATTGATAACCCAACGCAGTTGTGGATGAACTATTTACCGTCAATTTTTCCACAGCACTATCCACCTATTGATGACTGCAAGTTAAGTTAATTAGTTGGTCAATCTGCAGCTTAAAATCCATCGAAGATTTCATATTGTCCTGCACTTGCTGACAAGCATGAATCACCGTCGAATGATCGCGATTGCCGAAGTTGACACCGATCAATTTCAGCGAAGAAGTCGTCAGCGTGCGGCAGAGATACATCGCCACCTGACGTGCATTGACAATCTCCTGCGTCTTCTTCTTCGACTTCAACATCTCTTCCGAAATCTTGAAATATGAAGCCACTTCCTTCTGAATCTGCTCTATCGTCACCGGCTTTGACTTTGAACGAATCGAATCCTTCAACACATCCTGTGCCAGCGCCATTGTCAACTCTTTCTTTCGCAGCGAGGCATACGCCACCAGCCGCACCAAAGCGCCCTCGAGTTCCCGGACGTTTGATGTGATCGAGTCGGCAATGTAGGTAAGAACATCGTTGGGCACCGTCACGCCATCACTTTCCGCCTTCTTCTGCAAGATTGCCACCCGGGTCTCAAGCGAAGGCGGCTGAATGTCGGCCACCAAACCCCAGCTGAAACGCGACAGCAGGCGCTCTTCCAATCCCAAAATGTCCTTGGGCGGACGATCTGCCGTGAGTACGATCTGCTTTCCTTCCTGGTGCAGAGCATTGAAAGTATGGAAGAACTGCTCCTGCGTCGATTCCTTGCCGGTAAAGAACTGGATATCGTCCAACAACAGCAAATCCGCGGTACGATAACGATTGGCAAATTCATGAACCGATTTAGTCGACAACGATCGAATAAATTCATTGGTGAAGCTTTCGCTCGACACGTACATCACGCGCAGTTTGTTATTCGACTGGCAAACTGCATTGCCGATCGCCTGAACCAGATGAGTCTTGCCGAGTCCAACACCACCATAAATGAATAGGGGATTATACCGGTTCTCACCGGGTGCTTCCGATACCGCTTCGCAGGCGGCATACGCAAATTGATTGGAGTCGCCGACGACGAAACTCTCAAATAAGTAGCGAGGATTTAATCTTGGAGCTGGATGCTCATGATGTCCGCTGCCATTCCCGTTTCCATTAAGAATGGGCGCAGATCGGTCTTCCTCCGTTTCGGTCGGAAAAATCTCGGTCTGCACCGGCACTTTCTGAATCTTGAAATCAAAATTCCAGGATTGTTCTGAAACTTCCGCAAGCGACTCGCTGATTGCCTGGCTATATCGCTCGGAAATCCAGTGAGCAGCAAAATTATTCGGTACGAGTATGCTGAAACAGTTTCCATTGACGAATTCAACTCGTGTCGGCTTGAGCCACGTGAAAAATGAAGGTTTGTTCACGCGCTTGGACAGACTGGAGAGACATCTGTCCCAAAGTGCATTAATTTGTTCCTGCATGTTTACCCCATAAATTGTGTAAAGAAAAGAGCTATACCTTGTTCGCGTCCGACGCGAAAATCAGTTCGATCGTCAGTCATTTCTTAGTTTTCCTTAAGTGAGATCAAAGTTACGCCCGAATACAAAACATCCCATCAACCACTGCCCTAGCCATTACCTTTGTGGACATCATTTGAATCGGTATCAAATCAGGAGCAAACTACGACCCGCTCCTACGCACTGATAAGATGTCCTTGATGTTTTCCACACGATGTTAACACATTGTTAACATATTATCTGCCATTGACTTCCGGCTATGAATATATCTTTTCCGCCTTCACGAAGTCAAGGAATTCTTCAGAAAATTGCGAGTACGTTAAACACATTGACTGACAGTCAGTTTACCGTCACTATACATTTAAACTCATCTATATGATTTTCAGCTCTCGCAGCCCCCGCCATAAGGCCAAGTCAAATGATAAGTTGCAGAAGACGTTCTTTCACTGCACGAATTCTCCGAAAAGAAACGGACAAACTTGCAAGTTTGTCCGTCATATTCCTCATTAATGAGATCGAATATTAATCACTACAAGTCTAATAGTACGGGTTCACTCCCGCCGAATGATCCGTCACATCAACGACTTCACCAACTCCCGGAATTCGCTCTCTGATCGAACGCTCAATTCCGTAGCGCAAAGTTTGTGACGATGATGCACATCCTTGACACCCGCCGGCAAGGCGAAGCATCACTTGGCCATCTTTCACTGCCACACACTCCACGAATCCGCCGTGCGATGCAATCGCCGGGTTGATCTCGTTTTCAAACATCTCGTCAACAATTCTCTTGATCTCTTCATCCGACGGTACCGGCTGCTTGAGATCTTCAGCCATTAGCGGTTTGCCCGAATTGATCAACTCGCGGATCGTCCGTCCAACCTCGCGGCCCAGCACTTGCCATTCTTCGTCCGAATCCTTGCTGATCGTTACGCTGTCGCCGGTCACGAACACTTCACGAATACCCTTCAACGCAAAAAGTGCTTCAAGTAGCGGCGATCCCGCCGCCTGCTCACTGTTCTTGCAGTCAAAGGCACCCCCGGGAAACACCGGGCGGTCGACTCGGAATATGCAAACATCCGGGTCGGGGAAAAGTTGTGCGGTGATTTTGATTTCTTGTTCAGCCATATATGAACATCCTTTCGGTAATATCCAATCTGC
>CAUJJY010000326.1 GCA_963205155.1 Candidatus Zixiibacteriota bacterium
CGCTACAACTCCAATGAGTATAACGTGTGGGAGGATCCGGTAGCCCACCTGAAGCGGTGCTTGGTTGTTGGATTCGGTTGCCACTTCATCAGAGGTTGGCAATGGGAACTCGTGGACGTGGCACAGAGCGTAAGGTGGGACATCGTGCGTCGTTTCCAACAGACGACTCAAGGCAATCCCACCCTCCGCTTCGCTCCGGGTGGGCCACCCGGTCGCGGAAAAGACCCCCCCCAACAAAAAAACGCGGCCGGAATCTCTTCCGACCGCGTCGTCATACACAATCTAATTCGAACTAACTACACTTTCGCGATCTTGCGCGACTCCGATGAAGCATTGATCCGGAACACGAGCTTGTCCGCATCGGGTCCCTTGTCGACTTCGATCTGGCAATCGCCGGCGAATTGACCAGCAAGGATCTCTTCCGCCAACGGATCGTCCACATACTTGTGAATCGCACGCTTGAGATGACGCGCACCATAGAGCGGATCAAAACCCTTCTCGGCAATGAACTTCTTGGCGGCATCAGTTACATGAATGCTCAATCCGCGTTCGGCAAGACGACCGGCCATCTCCGCCAGAAGAATATCCACGATCGAAACGATATGCTCCATCAACAACGGATGGAAAATAATCGTCTCGTCGATACGGTTGATCAGTTCCGGATTGAAGATGCGCTTCATTTCGGTCATGACCGACTGCTTCATCGTATCGTAATCATCCTCGAGCTTGCTCGAACCGAATCCGAGCGTCTTGCCCGAACGAATGTCGCGAGTACCGGCGTTCGAGGTCATAATCACGACCGTGTTGCGGAAGTCGACCTTACGGCCGTACGAATCGGTCAGGCTGCCGTCGTCGAGAAGCTGCAACAGGATATTGAAGACATCCGGATGTGCCTTCTCGATTTCGTCGAGCAACACGACTGAATAGGGGTGACGGCGAACCTTCTCGGTCAGCTGTCCACCCTCTTCGTAACCGACGTATCCCGGAGGCGCTCCGATCAAACGGCTGACCGCGAACTTCTCCATGTATTCCGACATATCGATACGAATCAACGCATCAGCATTCTCAAACAAGAACTCCGCCAACACGCGTGTCAACTCGGTCTTGCCCACGCCGGTCGGGCCAAGGAAGATGAATGAACCGATCGGGCGATGCGGATCTTTGAGTCCCGCACGTGCACGGCGGATCGAACGGGTCAGCGCGGTAATCGCTTCTTCCTGTCCGACGATCTTCTTGCGCAGTTCTTCCTCCATGCGCATCAGGCGCTTGGATTCCTTCTCTTCCAGTCGGAAGAGCGGGATACCGGTGATCTTGGCGACGATCTCGGCAATATGTTCCTCGCGCAGAGTGATCTTCTCGCTCTGGCGCTGAACTTCCCAGTCGCGCTTCATCTGCTCGTATTCTTCTTTCTTCAACTTCAAATCATCGCGAAGCTTGGCCGCCTTCTCGAATTCCTGATTCTTGACGGCGTCTTCCTTGCGGATCGAGATCTCCGCAATCATCGCTTCCATGTCGCCGAACTCTTTCGGCTTAGTGTAAGTCGACAAGTGCGCGCGCGAACCGGCCTCGTCGATGATGTCAATGGCTTTGTCCGGTTGGAACTTGCCGGTGATATAGCGGTTCGACAACACCACCGCGGCGCGAATCGCCTCATCCGAAATCAGAATCTGGTGGTGCTCCTCATAACGAACTTTCAGTCCTTGAAGAATCTTTACCGTGTCTTCCTGTGAAGGCTCTTCAACCATCACCGTGTGGAATCGACGGTCAAGCGCACCATCCTTCTCGATATACTTGCGATATTCATTCAGCGTCGTGGCGCCGATGCACTGCAGTTCACCGCGTGAGAGAGCAGGCTTGAAGATGTTGGATGCATCCAATGAACCTTCCGCACCGCCGGCACCGACGATCGTGTGCAACTCATCGATGAAGATGATCACGTCCTGCGAATTGGTGATTTCGTTCATCACTGCCTTGAGGCGTTCTTCAAATTGGCCACGATACTTTGTGCCCGCCACCAGCGATGCCATGTCGAGCATGACAATGCGGCGATTTTCCAGCACGGCCGGCACCTGACCGGTGACGACGCGCTGCGCCAATCCTTCAACGATTGCCGTCTTACCCACGCCCGGCTCGCCAATGAGCACCGGATTGTTCTTCTTGCGGCGCGAAAGAATCTGCGACACGCGCTCAATTTCATTGTCGCGGCCGATAATCGGATCCAGCTTGCCTTTGCGTGCCAGTTCCGTCAAGTCGCGTCCGAAATGATCCAGCGCCGGTGTCTTCGATTTCTTGCGCTTCTTGCCGTACGATGACGGCTGGCCGCTCTGAATGTTTTTGAGTTCTTCATACACATCCTTGTAGTCGATGTCAAACATCGACAACACCTGTGCCGCTACACCCTCTTCGTCCTTCAGCAGGGCGAGCAGAATATGTTCAGTGTCAATTTCTTTCGACTTCAGTGCGCGCGCTTCCTGTCCGGCGACTTCGAGCGTCTTTTTCGCGCGAGCCGTCAGTGGAAGTTGACCCATGGTCATTGTCCCGCCGGCCGGTTGAACCACGTCTTCGATCGACTGGACCAGCTCGTTTAAGTCGAGGCCGATATTCGAAAAGACCTCGCAAGCGCGTCCTTCACCAAGACGGATCAAACCCAGCAGGAGATGCTCGGTACCGATGTAATCATGGCGCAGCCTGGCCGCTTCGTCGCGAGCGTATTCGATTGCTTTGCGAGCCAGTTCGGTAAACATCTCGTTCATCTATACCTCCGCATGAGATAGTATACTAATCCAATTATGCCAGTGTCTCACGAACAAGCGTGGCCCTGGCGATATCACGATCGGACGGGCTTAAGACCCGTCCCACATGTTTCTGCAAGTGCGCCGGCTGGCTTAAGATCAACATCTTGTTGACCGCTTCCATCGACACCTCGTTGAGAATTTCTAATGCTATGCCCAACCGCACCGCACTCAAGAGATTCATCACCTCTTCTGTAGTTAATACGCGCGCATGTCTCAATATTCCATAGGCGCGCCAAATTTTATCCGAAATCTCGTCTTGAGCTTGACTCACCAGTTGCTCCCGCGCCTGATTTTCAAACTCGATGATCTGACGAGTTATCTTCTGCAAAGCCTCTGTTATATCAGACTCTGAACGTCCCAGAGTCGTTTGATTTGATATCTGGAACAAATTGCCCCATACATCTGATCCTTCACCATAAAATCCCCGCACGACCAGTCCCAGTTTGGTGATGTGGTCGATCACTGAGTCAATTTCCTTGGTCAGGACCAAACCCGCCAGGTGAATTAGTATCGATGCTCGCAGCCCGGTACCGACATTGGTAGGGCAGGAGGTCAGAAATCCGAAATCCGTGTCGTAATCAAACTCCAGCGTCCGTGCTAGGTCGTCATCGATACGCATCGCACGCGCCAGCGTATCGGTCAAAGTCAATCCTGAACCCATCGACTGAATGCGCAGATGGTCCTCTTCGTTGACCATAATGGCAATCTTCTCGTCCGGCGAAATGAAAATCCCGCTGATGGTATCCGGACGCATAAACTCCGGCGAAATCAGATGTCGTTCGATCAAGAAACTGCGATCAAGATCATCGATAATCTCCGAACGGTGAAATTCACCGCGTTCAAGTTCGCGGCTCTTTTGCAGGGCCGTCTCGACGAAATCGACAACCTTCTCGCGACAATCATCGTCGGCATACGGCGGAAACGACAGTCCCTTAATATTCCGCGCCAACCTGACGCGTGATGACAAGACGATCCCGGCCTCGGCGCCTTCCGCCGTCAACCAGGAACTTAGCCGTTCGGTCATGTTATCGAACATCGCTCGTCTCCATCTTCGCCTGTATGTCCTTAATCAGGTCGCGTATCTGGGCTGCACGTTCAAAATCTTCATTTATAATCGCTGCCTTCAACTCTTCCTTCAGGCGTGCTTCTTCTTTCAGAGTATCCATACCTTCGGCCGTCGAACTCTGCCGCTTGCCGCGGTGCAAGTTTGATCCATGGATCTTGCGCAACAAATCAGCGAGCGGCTGGCGGAAGGTATTAAAACACTCGCCGCATCCCAGCCGGCCGGTCTTGGCAAACTTGTCGTAGGTCAAACCGCACGACGGGCAGCTTTTTCCCATCAACTCGCTATCAGGCTCGGCAATCGAACCGGACACCATCGAGGTCAAGAAATCGGCCAACGGGAAGGGGATATTCTTCAGAGGATTCGAAAACCCGCGTCGCTTGGCACAATTAGAACACAGGTTTAAAACAATCTTCTGATTGTTGACCACCTGCTTCATATGCACGGTAGCATCCTGCTTGCGGCAATCTTCACATAACATGTCTAGCTCGTTTCTGCCAGATGACCATCTGATAAGCGGTACCTGCGTGACGCGCGATCAGCCAGCGACAGGTCATGCGTCGCTACGATGATCGTCATCTTCTTTTGCTCGTTCAAGCGCGTCAAAAGTTCGTGGAGAGTCTCTGCCGTTTCGTGGTCGAGGTTGCCGGTCGGTTCATCCGCGATCAGAATCTCCGGTGCTCCAGCCATCGCTCTTGCCACCGCGGCCCTCTGACACTCTCCACCGGAGAGTTGCGTCGGCCGATGATCCAATCGCTGTCCAAGGCCGACCTCGTCCAGCAGTTTAACCGCAATCCCGTGACAATTGTTCCGCGATTCGCCTCGAACAAGGAGTGGCATCATCACGTTTTCGACCGCGTTAAACTCTTCCAAAAGATAGTGATACTGAAAGACAAAACCACACTTTTTGTTCCGGTAATCCGAGAGCTGTGCCTCACTTAGGTTGTCGATTCGCTGACCCGCAACTGTCACGCTTCCCGATGTCGGTAGGTCAAGTCCACCAAGTATGTGCAGCAATGTGCTCTTTCCCACTCCTGATGCGCCGGTTATGGCGACAAAATCTCCTCGGGAAACTCCAAAGTTCAGGTCCCGAAGGATCTTCAGCTCGCCGCCGATTGTTACAAAGCTCTTATTTAGGCTCTTTGTTTCCAGAATTAGCTCATGCAAAGGTTGCCTACGACTCCTGTCTCAAATCTATTGTCGCCACAAATGGGATTTTCTTAACCCCAAATCAATGATAAACTTATCCATGTCGCAGAATGTCGGAAGGGAACAGCCGGGCCGCGCGCCGCGATGGATAAAGCGTTGCCAGAAATGATATTATCACACTCGCTCCTGCCACAATCGCAAACTCGGCGGCTCGCATGTCAATCGGCAGACTATTGATGAAGTAAATCTCTCCCGGAATCGACACTATGCTGAATGTCTGTTGGGCCCAGCACAGTGCAAAGCCCAGAATCGTACCCGCAATGGTGCCGACAAACCCTAACAATGTACCCTGAAACATGAAAATCTTCATCACCTGTTTGCGATTGGCCCCCATCGACTTGAGAATTGCGATATCTTTGCGCTTCTCGATGACCAGCATGATCAAAGTCGTCACAATATTAAACGCCGCCACCGCGACAATCAAGCCGACCACAATTGACATCCCATATTTTTCCAAAGTCATCCACCCGAAGAGATTCTTGTGGCGCTCCGACCAATCAACCGCGTAATACGGACTCCCGACAATCTCTTCGATATTGCGCGCTACTTCCTGCGATTTGTAGAAGTCCCGAACC
>CAUJJY010000327.1 GCA_963205155.1 Candidatus Zixiibacteriota bacterium
CTATTCTCTCTCCTATTTATCTAATAGCAAACAGATTGCATCTACTTAGCGACATTTGGCCATTTTCCAAATTCGAGAGCAAAGGTAAGAAAAGACTTGATATGAGGCAATGGAAATATGGTATCCCTTGTGAAAAATGGAACAAGAATTCCCTGCCCGGAATTGGACCGCCGGATCAATTTCACCGACGGCCCGGATGGCTCTCTGTATGTAGATTACTTGGGCTTAGCAGCCTGTGCCTTGGTATCGGCAAAGCGAACTTTCGGATCGAAGATTGGCGCTTCTTTGTTTTGAAATTGGGGGAGCGTCGCTGCGTAAGTACGTGCATTTGCCTCGTTTGCGAAGAAGTTATTCGTCCCGCAAGTCCCGCCTTCAAACAATTTGGCGGATTCCGGCTGGATTGAGGTAATTTCATCGTTATTGAACACAATGTCGATGGCTTCTAAGCTAATCGGGTCATAAGTACGGTATTCTACCCGCTTATTCGGAAACTCTGTCGCCACTACGAAAAACGCTTCTTTGGCACAACCGACATTAGTCGGCAAGCCCCCATCGACAACGAAGATGTGTTGGCGTATCCCCAAGTCGAAGGTGAAATCACCAATCTTGTGTCCGAAACTGAATCCGAGTTTGTTGTATTCGTCCGGACCGCCCAAATCAAAAAACATCTCGATTGCTGACAGGAACTGCAGACGTTCTTTGATATGTTCCGCCGACAACTTCAAGTCAGTGGCGACTTGATCAAGTGACGGGAATTCCTGATTTTGTTTTTCTTGTCTGATGACATATTCCGCAATGTGTTTCTCTTCATTGGTCAGAACAAAAACCCCTGCACGATACCGACCGAGTCGTTCGTGAATATTGAGATTCTCATTGAATTTGCGCATCAAGCTGATGCGAACGCTGTCAGTCACTCCGATTCCAAGAGCGGCCGCTGCTTGGTCAATCGATGCTACATGGCCCTTGTGTGACCACATATCGAAGAGCTTCCCAACCAATTGTCTCTCTACTCCGACGAATTTCTCTGGCACATTTGCCGTCGATTGTTCGGATTGCGCGCTTCCATCCTTTTGTCCACATGATACCATCATTGGAAGAAGTAACAGGATGACAGCTATGAATAACACCAGACGGTTGCAAATCATGATTCTACCCTCGTTCAATTCACGTTTACTCCAAAAATCGTTCGAAACTTTAGTATTGTCGAAAGGCGCGAAGTCCGCAAGTGAAAAGCTGAAGCCGGTAGATGTTGCAGTGAAGATGCAAGATTTTTCACCATATCGATATGTGGTTGTTCAGTTATGCAGAGGGACTCGACCAAGCACTCCCTACCGTAAACCTCTTTTCTTCAAGGTGTTGCAGTTCCTAATTAAAATGTCAGCAATTCCGCAAAGAATCACCGATTGCGCACGCTTTTTGCGTAATCACTGCTCAAATGGTTACTGGAATCTTTTGGAGGTGCAAGTTTATGAACCGACAGCTCAAGTTGATGTTGTTCACACTAATGGCGATTGGTCTGATAGCGATCATTTCGCCACCCGATCTTTACGCCGCGAATATTATAAGATTGGGCTGTCCGATTGACAAACCGATCGTCGACGGCGATTCAGTTGGAATCCCCGTTTACATCACAAATGATGTACCTGTCGGTGGTTTCTCTCTCGGATTTTCATACAACTCTAACGATGTCGAGGTTACCTCGGTCCAAGCCGGACCTGCTCTTGCCACCGGAGGATCGGGAAACTTCCTTAGACAGTTCAAACCGGCCGAGAATAAGGTACTAACCGGATGGATCAATTTCACTCCCGAACTACCATTGGAAATTCATGCGACTGAAGCACTATTAATGACCCTGTGGGTACGAGTCCCAATCGGGACCCCTGCCCAATGCGTCGATTTTGACTCGTCGTTTGTGCCTCCCGCTGGTTCGTTTGTTCTCGCGCCACAAGAAGGCGGCTCAATTGATGTTGACTACGTCGACTGCGGTACTGCCGAACTGAATATCATGGGTGGCTGCTCGGGTCCCGTCAACACTCCGCCGATAGTTGCTGATATTCCGGATCAAACCATTGATGAAGGCGGAGTCTTCGCCACGATCATCCTTGACAATTTCGTATCAGACGGCGAAGACGCTGACAATGAGATCATTTGGTCGGCTGTTTCTGCCAGCCCTAATGGCTTCAGTGTCAGCATCAATGCGAGTCGCATTGCCACTATTTCCTATCCGGGCGGAGAATTTGCCGGCAGCGCGACATTTACTTTTACTGCGACCGATCCAGGCGCACTTTTTGCCAGCAATAACGCCACCTTTACCGTTACCGCCGTAAATGACCCGCCGGTAGTCGCGGACATTCCCAATCAGACTATCGCCTACGGTGCGAGCTTCGCTACAATTTCACTCGACAATTTTGTGAGTGATCCCGACAACGCTGACAACCAGATGACTTGGAGCGCCACGGGAAATTCTGCACTAACTGTCTCGATAGATGCCGGTCGCGTCGCAACGATTTCGAAACCATCCGTCGACTGGTCCGGAAACGAGACAATCACTTTCCGCGCAACCGATCCGGGCACTCTGTTTAGTGAAAACGCCGCCACATTTACTGTTCAATCGCCAGTGGCAGTCATTGTTCTCAACGATGATTCGCTGTTCTTCAGTGGCTATCAAAATGGTCCGAATCCTGCCGGCAAGCCGGTGCTGATCAGTAATGGTGGAAACGGTCCCCTCAATTGGACTGCGTCGGAAAACACCAATTGGTTGATCATCACTTCCAGTTCCGGAACAGCGCCTGGCGGATTCACTGCCAATGTCGACATTTCGACGCTCGCAATCGGCCGTCATGCAGCACCGATTTCGATTACTTCGCCCGAAGCATCGAATTCACCGCAGACTATAGTGATGGTAGTCGATATCGCCGATGATGTCGATATCCTTCTGACTCCCGATCAACTAACCTTCACCGCGCTCGTCGGTATCAATCCGCCGAGCCAACAGGTCGGCATCAGCAATGCCAGCCCTTCCGGAATTCAGTTTGATTGGGGTGCCGTGGAAACAACTCCCTGGCTCACCGTCAATCCCAGCAGCGGAACCGCACCATCGTCCATCGAATGCTTTATCGATGTCACAGGATTGCTGCCGGGCAGTTACAACGCAAAGGTAGTCGTTAAGCAGATTGCTGGACTTGCCACGGATATTGATGATGATGAAGACACCCTTGATATCAGCCTGACGGTGGACTCTCCCACCGACGTTGACGACATCGGCGGAACGCTTCCGACAATCTTCAGTCTTGAACAGAACTATCCGAATCCGTTTAACCCGGCCACAACGATTGAATTCAATCTTCCCAAGACCAGCTACGTTTCGCTGACCGTGTTCAATATCCTCGGACAAAAAGTCACCGAGCTCGTAAACTCAACTCTGTCTGCCGGAAATAAGCGCATTGATTGGGATGGCACGGATGAAAGTGGAAGAACAATGGAAAGCGGCGTTTATTTCTACAAGATAACTGCCGGTGAGTTTTCAATGACCAGAAAGATGATGTTGCTTAAGTAAGTTCACCTCTGCATCTCTCCACCAAAGGCTTCCGTCCTTGACGGGAGCCTTTCTATTTAGCACCTTTGCAGCAGTTCGAACAATCCTTCGATTCAAAAAGCCCCCGCGTTAGCGAGGGCTTTTCGATTTCCCTTTGTGATCCCCTTGGAGAAAGGTATTTCGCGCAATTTCGTCAGTTTCTTTTTGTTGCAAATTATCGAGTTCGCGATTGTACCTTTCCTGCTGTCGTTCTTTGAGCTTATCAAAGACCTTCTCTTCGCGAGCGGCGCCAATGAGCTTCTCTCGCTTGAGATCTTCTTGTTTCTGTGCGTTGGCGATGACCTGCTTCTGTGTCGCCATGTTTCCGATAAGGCGCTGTTGATAGAAGGCTGATTGCGATAAGCGTCGGCAGTCTATCTTCTG
>CAUJJY010000328.1 GCA_963205155.1 Candidatus Zixiibacteriota bacterium
ATCTCGGGACTGCAGAGAGCATATCTCGGACTCAAGGAAAACGTCAACGATGAAACGCTGAAGGCACTGGTCGCGCAGATCCGCGTTCACATCCACAATCTTTGTGATGTCGACAAGCACTACCGCCGCAAAGAAAATCTGATCTTCCCGTTTCTGGAGAAGCATGGCATTACCGGTCCGCCGACTGTGATGTGGGGCAAGCACGATCAAATCAGGGAATTGTTGAAGGCGGCGGTAGAGAGTTTTGAGCACATGGAGAATGCAAGTCTGGAAGAAACACGCACGTTGGTTGAGCTTGTATTCAAGCCGGCCTCCGATGGTGTCGAAGATATGATCTTCAAGGAAGAGCAGATTCTCTTCCCGATGTGCATGGACACGCTTAGCGAATCGGAGTGGTGGCAAGTATACAATCAGAGTCTCGAAATTGGATTCTGTTTGTTCGACCCGACCGACGAGTGGACTCCCAGCGGCGAGACGGCGATGGCGGGCGAGTCGGTAACGGACGAGGGAAGAATTCAACTTCCGTCGGGCAGTATGACGCCGACGGAGCTGAATGCGATTTTGAACACAATACCATTCGATTTGACTTTCGTCGACAAGGACGACACGGTGGGTTATTTCACGCAGGGGCGGGAGCGGATTTTCGACCGCAACCGCGCGATATTAGGCCGCAAGGTGCAGTTGTGTCATCCGCCGCACAGCGTGCATATTGTGCAGAGAATCATCGAAGACTTTCGCTCCGGCAAACAGTCGCGGGCGCCGTTCTGGATTACGATCAAGAGCAAGTTCATTCATATCGAGTATTTTGCGTTGCGCGACAAAAAAGGCGAGTATCTCGGGACTCTCGAAGTCAGCCAGGATCTTAGTGATAAGCGTGCACTCAACGGTGAACAGCGTTTGCTGGAATACGTGAAAGATTAAAGGAAGGATTGTCAATGTCACAAGTCGAAATCATTACCATCACGCCTGATACCAAGATCGGGCCGCTGCTTGATCGTTTTCCTCAATTGGAGGCACCGTTGGTTCAGCTTTCGCCGGCGTACGCAAACCTGCGCAATCCCCTTTTGCGTAAGACGGTGGGGAAAGTGGCTACTCTTCAACAAGTCGCCAAGATCGGCGAAGTGCCAATCGGTACTTTGATCAATACCTTGCGCAAAGAACTGGGGATCGAAGAGCAGTGGAAGGGCGGCGCAGCCGGCAAGTCCGAGTCCGGCACCGATTCCGGTCCGGACTGGTTTGCGCAGACGAAGATTGCGGCACTGCTCGATGCCGCGCCGATGCTTGAAGCGGGGGAACATCCGCTTGGACGAGTGATGAGCGATCTCGAGAAGCTCAAAGCCGGTGAAATCTACGAATTGATTACGCCGTTTGTGCCGGCGCCGCTTTTGGACGCGGTCAACAAGAAGGGTTTCGAAGTCTGGTCGCAGAAGCAGTCGGATGGTTCGGTGCGGTCGTACTTCTGCAAGAGGACGTTTGAGGTGTAATGTTTGGACCGAGCTGCCGCGCATCGGGCTATCTGCATATGGGCAAGAGGCTTGGCGGTATTCAGATCGATGCGTTTAGACTTCTGGATAGAGGGCAGCCAATCAAAGAGGAATATAATGGCTCCACTTTTAATACTATTGATTGACAATTCGACGCGTTGACTTATGATGTGATGTCTTTCTAACACATCAGTCAAACATACTAAATTCTACGCGAACCGTAACCGCAGCGTAGGCTGGGAGTTGAAATGTTGTCACGATTCGCGCTTCTCGCCATGGTTGTTTTCGCAATTGTCAGTCCTGCAAATCACACGGCTGCCGCCACCTGCGGAGATGCGAACGGCTCAAACCAAGTCGATATCGCAGATGCTGTCTACCTTATCAACTACATATTCGCCGGTGGTCCTGCGCCTACGGACGATGCAGACGGTGATTTCAACTGCAACAGTCAGACCGATATTGTGGACGCGGTTTTCATGGTCAACTATATATTTGCATCTGGACCGACGCCTTGCAGTGGGCCCGATTGTACGATTGGCACATTACTAACCGGTGATCCCGACTCGTTGGCCGTATCGGCGACCTACAAATATGGTCCCTTTGCGGCGCGTTCTTCCGAAATCGACTCTACCGGACTGTTCACGACTCGCCTTGATGGGGTCCTGAATCCGACAGCCACGATCGGCGATGTCAATGCGGTGCTTAACTCGATTGACGGTCGCGTTTCTTGGATGCTGGCGGACGGCTTGTCACTCACCATCGCCACACCGGCTATGGCGAATAGGCAAGAAGCTGATAGTATTGCCGGCCTGTTGGTGGAAAGCGGTGCATTTCTATTTGCGTTTTCAACTTTCCAGCCGGAACTGAATGCCACGGCAACGGCGCAGGATCTCCCGCCGACCGGGACCAGCGAGATTTTTCATCTGCTCAAGATGCACATGCCGGCAGCTTGGAATCTCAAGAAGCTCGTCGAAGATATGAATGCTAATGTCACAGTCTTTGTACCGGACGGTTACTATAATACAGTCCCGCATCCCGAGATCTCGTCCCAAGTATTCGTAACGGGCAATGGAAGTCTGGACTTGATTTCGACGACCGGTGGCAATCACGGGTTTTGCACATCAGGAATCATCGGCGCGAATCATGATAACGCTAATACGACAGGTGTTCATTCAAATCCGGCAAACGGACTGGCAATTCGGTCAATGCCGACAGGGGGCCTGACGATGCCCGAGATATTGTCGGAAATCGTAGACAACATGCCGGCGGGCCGGTTTGTACTGAACACGTCCTTAGGATTCGCAAAAGACATTTCGGAATTTAGCAAGGCAAAGCGTGCGATCCAAGCCATGGATTGGCGCCGACTAGCGCGTGTGCGTAAAGATGATTTTATTCACGTATCCAGTGCCGGAAATGAAGGTACGAATACAGACGACAGCCGGTACGCATCATTAAGCTCAGCCTTCAATGTCGCAGCGGCTTACGGTTCGCCGTTTGAACTCTACGCGCCGGGGGAAATTGGGCCACTCGACTTTCTCGCTCTTCACGCATTCTGGTCCTACAATTTGGCAGTGAACCCACTTGGCGCAAACAGAATGGATAATCTGATTGTGGTGGGCGCTTCAGACGTAAATGGCAATGAAAGCGCATTCTCGAACGTGGGATCGGTTGTGCGTACCCTTGGTGAGGAAGTGGCAGCACCATGTGTCAGGGTGGATCCTGCTGATGTGGATGGCGGCTGTTTTGAGACGACTGGCGGATTGCATATCTCATACTACGACGGTACTTCATTTTCGGCGCCGCAAGTTGCCGGAGTGGCGGCGTATCTTCTGAGTTTGGATCCGTTGCTTTCCAACGCCGAGATCAAAGATATCATTTACAATTCCTTCGCCGACTCGCCGAATCCAGGATTTGTTGATGCCTATGGGGCTGTCCTAGCGCTGGACACCGATCTCAGCAGCGCAACCGTACGCGCCGCACTGTTGGACGTTGCTAATGCGAGTGATCAAGAGGTTCCTGACGAGACGTTTGATGAGCATGATCTTCAACTATTTTTGGCGAAATTCGCCGAATACGAACAGCTAAGATCCGGAGTTCCGAACGCACCGGCGGATTATTCGCGGTACGATCTCAATGGCGACGGATACACAGGAGGCCCAACTTACTTGTCGAAGTTTGATCTGGACATCAATGAACCACCGCAGTATTCGCTGTTGTCCGTGCCGAACGGTGGCCAGTTTCTGGAGTTTAACGAGGCGCAGATAATCGATTTCGAAGCGCTCTGTTACTATGCGCATACCACACTGTACACCGGATCCATACCTGCTCGCGACTCGATACTTTTTGACTGCGCGTGTGCTGCAGCAACTGTTGAGCGGGGTGTTTGCGGGCTTTGGGTGTTGGACACTTTCTTTCCGGACTATTTGGTAACGGCGGACAGTGCGCTACTTTCGGTAAGAGCGGGTAGACTTGAGGGATCGGACACGCTCTGGCAGGCAGCGATTGAAATCCACACTGTTGTTTCCGGAGGGAGTGCAGCGGTGAACCAGGGTGTCACTGATGCGAATGGATACTTCAACACTCAGGTGATCAAAGACACTTCTGCGATTCTACTCGAGATTGCGATTGAAGCGGTTTCGAATGGAATGGTCGTTTCGACCGCGACAGAAACCGCCCACCTTCGGCCGCAAGTTGAGCCAATTGCTTCGAGCGGCGAGTTCTGTGTTGAAGGGAATGTCTGTACCGGTCCAAACGCGTTTGCACCACTTAACATCGACCTTGCCGGATCCCAAGGATATTGCGAAGGCTTTGCGGGTGGTGTCCTGGCGAGCAGTACGCTCAGCTGTACCAATTTACTGCACGTTGACCAAGCCAGTGGTTCACTCGAGAGTGTAGTGTTTACTTTAACACTGAGCGGATCTTCGATAGTTGAAGTCACAGATACAAATGGAGAGTCGTGTCAGGCAGGCGGATCTTCCTACGGGGCACTGAGCATTCAGTTTGCTGTACACGAACCCGTTCAGTTCATTTACACCCCGCAAATCTCTGCGGTAGATCAGTCTTTTACCGATCTCAATTTTGAGTTAATCATGGGTGCCGATCCGGTCATCATTCAGAATTCGTATGATCCGGAAGAACCGATTGAAGCGGTTTCCATGACTTTGGCGCCGGGCGAATATTCACTTGCCGCCGGAGGTTCGACGTGTTGTGGAGCATTGGAATATTTGAGTTTCAATATTCAGTTCGTCCCGATTGTTCCGGTTGTTAGCGGTGCGTTTGACAACGGCAGGGGTGAAGAGAAAGGTCACATCGAACAGAAGCGGTGAACAGTACTGCGACAACGCCTATAATTGTTTCTGCATCTGCAGGGCGTCGCAGCCGTCTTCGTAGTACTTGACGGATCGTCCGACAATTTCGTAGCCCGATTTCTCATAGAGAGCGATGGCGGGTTTGTTGTCGGCGCGGACTTCCAATGAAAAGCGGTCACAGCCCTGACTGCGTGCTTCCTTCAAGCATCTTTCCAGCAATTTCCGACCCAGGCCACGGCCCTGAAATTTCGGGTCAACGGCAATCGTGTACAGGTGCGCTTTGGTCGAACCTTTCCGCCAAAGTATGATTGCCGAGCCGGCGATTGTATTGCCCACCAAAAGCACGAATGCAGTGGCATTGGCTTTGGCGATGAGGTAGTGGTATTGCCTGCGCGTGAAGAGATCGAATTTGAAACTGCGGTTCTCGAGAGCGACGATGCCGTCGAGATCATTTATTCGGGTCTTACGGATGACAATTTGTGCGCCCATCAATTCCATTCACCGGCAAGATAGGTAATCAGTTTCTCGTACAAGTCGGGCGCCTCTTGATCCTCTTCATCCTGATTGATGGTGGGGTTGTCGTTGACTTCGATGACGACGAAGCCATCATCGGTCTGCTTGAGGTCGACTCCGTAGAGGCCGTTGCCGATTGCCGCTCCGGCGGCGATGGCCACGCGGATTAGTTCGGGGTCGGCTTCGCTCACCGGGATGCCACGTACCTGTCCGTAGATGGCACGACCGGCTTCGGTGTAGGTCATGATTTTCCAGCGTCGTTTGGGAATCGTGTATTGGCAGACGAACAAGGGCTGCCCGGCGAGAACGCAGACGCGCCAGTCAAAGTGGGAACGAACGAATTTTTGGGCGACGATACGATCGGCACGGCGCAAGTAGCGGGTGCCAACGCTAACATACTCCTCCGGTGTGTGGACTTTTTCGACGTACATCGAAAAGCTCGAGTTCGGCGCCTTCAACACAAGCGGCGAGCCCATCTCCGCAAGCATTCGTTCACCGGTTTCAAGATTCAGATCGGATTCGATGAGGAACTTCGTCTCCGGCATGGGGACATTCTTATCCTGCAGGTGGCGGTACATGTTCACTTTGTCACAGCAGATGTAGATCGATTCAGGATCATCGATGACGCGCAAGCCGTTCATCTGCGCCAGACGCGCAGCGACATAGGATGAGTTTAGCGGGTCGGTAAGGGCGCGGATGAAAATCGCATCATAGCCGGGAATCTTGTACATGTCGGGGCGAAAGAGGAAGTCCAACCGGTGGCCGAGCATATGGGCGACCTGGCCGAGCTTCATCAATGCTCCCATCTGTTCCGAGCTGCTCATGGTATAGCGCTCGACGAAGACGCCTATATTAGCCATTGCTCGATTCGCTTTTGCAGATAGAACCGTTCGCGGTTGTTCAACTTCTCGAACGGCAGGGGATCGATGTCGCTTAACAAGATCTGGTCGTCGGCGAGCTGGATAGTCCGCACGACGGCGAGGGGAATCCGAAAGACTTTCCAGAGCGCTTCCGCTAAAGGCCGGTGCGCAGGCACGACGCTCCAGCCGAGGATGGCGCGAAAGGTGCCGATAGTGGCTTCGTGCGGAATTTCCTGGCAGCAAATGGCGTACTTGAAATTGCGGGTCATTGACTTGGCAACGCGGTCGACATGTCCTTGTCGTTCGACGATGCTGTGGCGAGTCATAAATGGATTGATGGTATCGATAATTACCGGTGGTTCGAAGTATCCGTTGGTGATATACCATTCCGGTACGGGGACATCGTGCAATCTGGCTTTTTCCAACATCAGCGGTGTGATGTACGCGTCCAGAGCTTCCTTGCAGGAGGGATGAATATCAACACCATCGGCCTCGAGATCAAGTGATGTATAATAGCCGGTTTCGAGGTAATTATAATTTCCGGCGAGATTAACGATGCCGGATTCGCCGCGAAGGCGGGCAAGGTAGCTGCGGCCACGGCGAGTTTGAGGTACGGAGTTGGAGGGACTCAACTCCACTACGATATTTGCGGTACTACTGTCTTCGTCTGATTGCATTGTTGTCTGAGCTTTTCTTCCCGGTGTTGTACATATGTTTTGCTATTATACGCCGATTGTTGAATTCTCGAAGCAATTTGTACGATGTGTGAGTGAAAATTCTGATTTGGAGATCAGGCGGGGATGACCAGCGTCGGGAGACCCGGAAGGGTAGCCCGGTACAGAGTCAGTGCGCTCTCGCGCGGCATCTTGAGGATGATGACTTCGCGTCCCAGCGGTCGGGTGATTGCCTGTTTGATATCGGCGAGAGTATTCTGGAATTTCGATTTGGGTTTGCCCTCGACATCAGTGCGGACATCGAGCGTCAGGCCACCGGCCCAGAGAAGTTGGAAGCGGGACGGCAGTTCACGTTGAAGCAACTCGGCATTGACGTTAGTGGCTTCACTGATGATTGCCAGGACAGAGTCTGGAGTCAAGCCTTGGGAGGCGAAGAGGTGCTTTTCCAGAATTGGTCGCATTAGCGTCCCTTTAGGCCCGAGAAAGTCGTGGGAGAAGTCGTTCAGATCGCTTTGGTCGGTTTCAATCAACTCCATCGGAAATTCCCAGACGAGTACGCCGTTTAATCGCAGTTCGACGAATTTGCGGGGAAAATTCAGAACCAGGTATGGTTTCTTGGCTTCGGCGAGACTCAATTCGGCTTTGATCAGCCGGTATTCAGATTCGGCATCCGATTGATTCCATGGTTTGGCGGCAGGAGTGCCGGATGCGGTCGTTGCCGATTCCTTCTTGCCGCAGGAAGCCAGCAACATAGCCAACAATACCAGGATCGCAAGCTGGCTGAAAAGCGAGACCAGCGAAACGGCGGACTTAGAAGATGTAGACATAAGTTCCGATCGGCGTCTGCTTGTAGAGGGAGTCGAGGTCTTCGCTACCAAGACGCACACAACCGTGAGTGACATTGACTCCCAACAGACGTTCATAGATTGTGCCGTGAATAAAGAAGCCGTCGCCGAAGTCCAGAGCATAATCGCCCATGACATTAGGGTCGAGGCGTTCTGATTCTTTTTTCGGGACTTCCTCGCCTTCTTCAATGAATGCCCAATCGGGCTTGCGCCACCAAGGTTCCGTGACCTTGCGGCGAATTTTGAAAATACCGCGCGGTGTATCGAATATCCATCTCCGGCCGGTCACCGAATCGATTAACTCGCCGCCGGAGCCGGTCGAGCAGCGAGCGTCGAGGAGGATCTTGTCCTTGGTCCGCATATAAATCCGGTTGGCGTGGGTGTCGATGACGATGTACGGTTTAGCCGGAGTGAGTTTGTCGAGGGCTTTGCGGGCGGCCGTTAGTTCTTTCTGGGCTTTCTTTTCGTCCTGCGGGAGTTCGGTCAGAAGGGTATCCACGGTGTAGCCTTCCGCGATAACTTCGGGCTTCTCACGGTTGAAGGCGAGCGCGAACAGCACGATGGCGGCGATGGTGAACACCGGCAGGATGACAATCAACAGGACTTTTCTTACGGCCATTGATCCGACTTTCTGACAATTGTTACCGGAGTACCGACGGATACGAACTTCATCAGGTGGTCCATCTCCTTATTGGTTAAGGCAACGCAGCCTTCTGTCCAGTCGCGGTTTTTTCCGCCTTCGCCGTGGATTTCGATCCAACCGCCGATACGGGCGCGATTGGAAATAACGCCTTTGCGCTTGTTATCGGCGAAGCGTTTTTTGTCCGCGCTGTTGGGATAATCAATCAAGAGCGCTCGGTAGAACTTACTGCGATTATTCTCTTTGACAACTCGATACATCCCCTCCGGGGTGGCGGCATCGCCGGAGAACAGTTTCTGGCGTGCAGAGTTATATCCCAATTCGGAATCGTAGGTGTGGATGAGTTTTCCACCCTTGACCAGATAGGTCTTGTGAGCGACTTTATCCACGATAACAGCATAACTGTTGGCGGCTCGAGATTGTTCCAGAGTTAGTGAGACCCAGCGGCGCCAGACGCTGATCTGTCGAGATTCGTCTTCCTGGTGCGACTCCAGTGCGCCGCCGACCTGTTTGAGCAGGTTGCGCGCTTTAATCATAGAGACACGCGCTTCATCATACTCTCCATTGGCCATCAGCTTCTCGGCCATGTCGAGATTTAAGCGGGCGCGCTGCCAGTCATCACGGACATTGAAATTGACCAGCGAGCCGTTGAGGGCTTCATTCCATTCGTCCAACTCCCCATGGAGTTCGGTGAGGTCGGAGCGCGAGGCAGTCTGCACAGTTGCGATGCTATCGATCGCCTGTTGACGTGCTTCATTGGCACGGCGCAAAGCCATCGCCAGAATCGAATCTGCGCTTTCATAGTCGCGGAACGGTGCCAAGCGGCCATTCTGCTTTGCCATTTCCATCCAGCCGGTATTCACGAGTTGTTCGGCATCACGGTAGAGGATTTCGGCATAACGCAGGGCGCCGGCGCTTTCGGCCAGGCGCAGGGCTTGACGGGCATTTTCGAGGTTAATGACCGGTGGGTCTTCACACCCGGCGAATAAGAACACCAGAGAAGACAGAACTATGAGTAGTAGCGTAGCTCGTTTGAAGTAGCGCACTGTTGATCCCCGCAAATCAACGGATGTACCGTTAGCATTCAAAAAATCAATTGGGGGGACAGCGTTGCCGTTGTCCCCCCAAACTTATACACGCCTCTTTTAGTATCGGCTAAGTGCTACATGCACTTTTTGCCCTTGGCCTCGTACGCCTTGCAGATTTCAGCAGTAATGCTGGCAATGCGCGACTTGATTGATTCAAGCTTGGTACGAGCGACAAGGTACTTTCCGCCGTTGAAGTCGCCTTCGGCGACCATCCACTCGGAGCCAATATTAGTAAGGTCGTTCTTAATCAGTTCCAACTCGGCCTTGTTGTCTTTGCCTTTGGGGGCTTTGTCAAGCAGGACCATAGCGGAATCAAGCAGAGTTTTGGTCTCCGCCATCATTGCAGTTACTTCCTGTTTGACTCTTTCCTTTTCGGCATTAGCCTGGTTGATGACGTCGGTTGACATGGTGGCAACGCGCTCAAACATGGCCTTTGAGTCGCCATAGCTGCGGAACAGAGCAAACTTGTTGTCCTGTTCGGTCTTCATGGCCATAGCGCCATTCAGGGAATCGGACAGCATACGGAAAGCCTGCGGAGCGTACTGCTCGGCTTCGGCGGCTTTAGCGTTGTTGATAGCACTTTGAGCGGCAGCCATTTCGGCTTCCGGCGGCTTGCTGCAGCCAGCGATCACTACTAGAGCGATAGCGATTACGGCTAACAATACCTTCTTCATGGTGGTACTTCCTTTCTTACCTCGACTGAAATGGGTTAAAAAAAAAGGATACGCGAAAGCTGTCTTAGCTTGCACCCATCCTGACGAGGCTGTTTTCTTCAGTTAACTTATTGTTTTCATTTCCCCCGGATTTTTCAATCCGGAACTGTCAATCAGATCACGTTGGATGCGCTCCATGTCAGCAACGCTTGCGCATCCTTTCACAATCCCATATCAAACAAGGGGCGAATAAATGCAGTGTTATGAATCGTGTCAACAAGTTTTTCATATAACTTGAGAATATTCGATAAAATTCGTCTGACAATCAAAACGGGCGCAGAATTTACTGCGCCCGTGTGGGGATCACTGCCGACGTCGCTGCCGGCTCAAATTATTGCCGCCGTCAGCAGATCATCACCAGTTCTTAGAAGTTCTTCATTCTCAAGTAGTTAATCGTAAATTCGGCTTCGCCGGTCTGTTCGCCCCGGACAATTGCCTGACTGCAGACGCCAAAGTCGGATAACTGGACAGTTTCGCCTTCGAGTCCAAGTAATTCCGAGTTTTCGGTCACATGACCGGTCCAGGTCTTAAATGTACCCTGCATTTCCATCAGACGGATAGTTTGGGCTTCGACGTCGAAACCGACAATAAGTCCGGTGAAGTCGATCACAGTCTCGACCTCATCGCGAACGTTGCGTACGCCAACATCTACGGCGGTGCGAGCATCGTTGCTGCCTTGATGTTGCTGGGTCCCGCCGGTTGCGTCCTCAAGGTGGATAATTGCCGGGCGGCCAACAGCAGTGGTCGTGGCGGATAACTCATTGGTTGTTGGTTCAATTGGTGATTGGCTTGAGCATCCACTAAAAACCACTTGCAGCAAGCCGCCGACTAACAGAGATACGACCGCTCTTTTCACTGATTTTCTCACGCTTCCCTCCTAAGATTGTTCGAATAATTGGGTACGTCCGGCAGCTTCGACATAAAAGTCAGATAACAGAGCCGGACAAACTCTGATCCGTACAGGCGAACGCGAAGAAAATTGATTAAATGGAGCTATTTTTAGTCAGTGGAGGCAGTTTGGTTGAAAGAAGCTGCGAATTCCGGTCGTGCCTTTGGGCGCAATCCCCTTGACTTCAGCGACTTAATTGGATTGATTCACATTTTCTAACCCCGGTGATGCCGATGGTTATCTTCCGGGTTTGTATTAAAAAAGTGACATGAAAGACGCAAGGAATGGCTGAACAATACATTTTCACAATGTTGGGGCTGAACAAGTTTTATGGACAAAAACAGGTCTTAAGAAACATCAATCTGAGTTTCTTCCCCGGCGCCAAGATTGGAATCGTGGGCGAAAACGGATCGGGCAAGTCGACGGTACTCAAGATCATGGCGGGTATGGATGACGCCTATCAGGGGACGGCGAAGCTGATCGGCAATTTCCGGTCTGGAATCGTGATGCAAGAACCGCTTTTGGACGAAAAGGCGACGGTTCGCACTGTGGTCGAACAGGCGTTCGGCAAGGTCACGACGATGATGAACGAATACAACGAGATCACGGCGAAGATGGGCGATGAGATGCCGGACGACAAGATGCAGAAGTTGATGGATCGTCTGGGCGAACTACAGGAGCAGCTCGATGCCGCCGATGCCTGGAATCTGGATGTCGCGATTCGACAGGCGGCGGATGCGTTGTGCCTTCCGGATGACGACCGCATTGTTGAGACGCTGTCGGGCGGTGAGAAGCGCCGGGTGGCGCTGTGCAAGGCGCTGTTGGAGCGGCCGGATTTGCTACTTTTGGATGAACCGACCAACCATCTCGATGCCGAAACGGTCGACTGGCTGGAAGAGCAGCTCAAGGATTATCCGGGGACAGTGATCATCGTGACGCACGACCGGTATTTCCTCGATAATATCACCAAGTGGATATTGGAACTTGAGGGCGGGTACGGAA
>CAUJJY010000329.1 GCA_963205155.1 Candidatus Zixiibacteriota bacterium
GCGCGAGAGCGGTTGTGCGCAGGTCTTGATCGGACTCGAAAGTCCGACGGCGGCCTCGCTCTCCGGTCTGGAGATCCGCGGAAATTGGAAGAGCAAGCAATGGCGGAAATACGAAGCGAAGATACAGGCGATTCAGGCGCACGGGATCAGCGTCAACGGCTGTTTCATTCTCGGTCTGGATGGGCAGGATGAAAGTGTCTTTGACGACGTGGTGGAATTTGTAGAAAAGAGCGGACTTCACGAAGTGCAGATCACGATTCAGACGCCGTTTCCGGGGACGCCGCTGTATGATCGATTGGCAAAGGAAAAAAGATTAATCGAGCCGGAGGCGTGGCGCAAGTGCACGCTGTTTGATGTCAATTACGTGCCAAAGCAGATGACGGTGGAAGAGCTTGAGAGCGGATTCCGAGACCTCGCGGTGAGGCTTTACTCGGATGAGGCCTATCGCAAAAGGCGCGAGCGGTTCAAAGGAATGCTGAAGGCGGGACGTGAGTCGAATTGATTAGTCGAATAACATCTTAAATTACGCAAGGAGCGAAAGATGAAGAATCAAGCATGGATCAAGGCGCTGTTTTATATCGCCTTCCTTTATGATGCGTTCCTCGGTGTCGCATTCATTCTATTTCATGCCAATTTATTCGCGATGTATGAGGTTACGCCACCGAATCATCCCGGCTATGTGCAGTTTCCGGGAGCCCTGCTGATCATATTTGGCATGATGTATCTTCAGGTCGCCCGCGAACCGGTGCGGTCCTGTAACTTGATTCCTTATGGTATGCTGCTCAAGGTTGCTTATTGCGCAATTGTTTTTGCCTATTGGTTCAGCAGTGGAATTCCCGGGATGTGGAAGCCGTGGGCGATTGCCGATCTGGTGTTTCTGGTGTTGTTTGGAATCGCGTACATGCAACTGCGGAAGGTCAAAGCGTAGAGCGGGCAGGCCCGCTTGCATTAGGGGCAATTGTGGCAACGGGCACCGGCACTTTTATGCTTGACAGTTCAGTCCTTGTTTGATAGATTTGTTAAGAACATCAAACTAATTCTGAAAACCTGACCTGTCGTGGCTTTGATATGCTACAAAGGGAGGAATCATGCAATTGTCTAAATGCCTGAACACATTGGCAGTGTTTGTGATGTTGTTGATCTTGTCGCCGGATATTTCAGCCTTCGACCAACCTCTCGTCCGCTCGAGCACCAAGGGGCTTCAGCAAGATGTGACTACGAGTGCAATTCTACCGGCCAACAAATTGGCGAGTCAAGAGGCGGAAATGTCAATCACCCTGGCAGGTTCGACCCTTTGGCAAGGAATGGCTGATGCTGTAGTTTCAGGCAATCGCGCCTACTGCTGGATGGCATATGGCCTGGAGGTGGTAGATATCACAAATCCGGCAGCGCCGATCTCTTTATACAGATATCCCTACCCGGCATTTAACGCGGAACTGGCGATCATTGGAAACGCACTCTATGTCGTCATTTACGATACAGGTCTGTTGGTGTTTGACGTAACGGCTAGTCCGACATTGCTGAATGTGTTTCCAACTGTCTCCGGCTGCAGTTTCTATGGCTTTGACATTGTCGGCAACTATTTCTATCTGACGCACGCGTCGGTCATGAATTCGCTGTCAGGGCTGGAAGTATTCGACATATCCAACCCAATGTCGCCGGTCTCGCTCGGGTTCGTCAACGTTCCAATGTTGCCGAATAATGTCGATGTGCAGGGCGATTACGCGTATGTCACCGACGAATGGAATTTGAATATCATCAGCATTGCGAACAAGACGTCGCCGCAGTGGCTAAGCAGCGTTTCCTGCAATGGTGACGCATGGGATGTTGAAGTCAGCGGCAGCTATGCTTATGTGTCAAACCGAGCGGACACTTCACTCATCGTAGTTAATGTCACGAATCCGCTGGCGCCTTATCTGATGTCAAGGCTGACACTGGACACAGGTGACTTCTGGCCCAGCATGATTAAGCGACTGGATCATTATTTGTATGTCAAGGGAAATAGCAGTTGCAGGATAGTGGATATTGCCGCAGGGTCTGCTCCAGAAGTTGTCGGCTCATGGCCGATCTCCGGCATGACACAGAACCTGCATTTATCCGGTAGTGTTGCCTATGGGCCACACTGGTACGAAGGGCTGGCTGTTTATGACTTAGCCGATCCACTGTTACCGGTCGAAATGTGGAGACTCGGAATACCCGGTATGGGCTATGATGTGGCAATGGTCGGCAATCATGCGGTTGAAGCTAACGGAGTCGCGGGTATTCAAGTAATCGATGTTTCCAACCCTGAAGATCCGCAAGTTGTGGCTTCGTATGACACACCGGGCAATGCTCAAGGGGTCGCCATTCGCGACAATTATGCTTTTGTCACTGACAGTAGCTGCGGACTATTAGTGTTTGACTTGATTAGTCCCACGGCGCCGGTTCTGGTTGGCAGTTGTGCAGAACCGCGCAAGATAGGACGGATTGTGATTCAAGGTGATTACGCATACGTTGCGGACTACGACGCCGGAGTAGCTGTCATCGATATTTCGAACCCAACACTACCAACATGGGTTACGACGTTCGACAGTCCGGGCATAATTTACCTGTACAGCGATGCTGGTCGACTTTTCGTTTCCAACTGGGCACATGCTGTATCTATCTACGACATAACCACTCCACAATCGCCGACTCTGATTGTAAGTCAGGTGACACCACCTTATGATTGGAACGCTGCTATTGCCGCTCGAGGTGACTATATGTTCGTCGCGATGGAGAATTCGACGGGTTTTCGGTATGGTTCGCTCTTTGTCTTTGACATCAGCGATCCGCAGACTCCGATTCAAGTAGGGGAAATTGTCGATGTGGACTTCACCCGCGATATAGCAATCGCCGGTGACTATCTCTATATGGCGGACTATACACTGGGAATCCAAGTAATCAATATCGCGAATCCTGAAGCGCCGTTTCGCGCGGGAGCATACGACACAAATCCCGGCTGGCCATGGGCGCTTGAGGTGCAAGGCGATGTGCTTTACGTCGCAGCGGATAACGGATTCCTGACACTTTACACCGGAAATTGCGCAGGGCCGGATGGAATTGGAGCGTACAACGTTTCGGATGCAGTCTTCTTAATCTCCTACATATTTGGTGGTGGTCCGGCTCCGAATACAGCGCAGAGTGGTGACCCGGATTGCAGCGGCGATGTGATTGTCTCCGATGCTGTCTATTTGATCAATTATATTTTTGGGGGCGGAGCCGCGCCGTGCGGAGGGTGCGACTAAGAGTACTTAAAGTACTGGAGAATTGGGTGATTGACTCCGTCACGCCGAGATTGGTGCGACGGAGTTTCTGTTATGCGGGGGCTTCTCCAGCTACCAGTATAAGAGAGACTACGTGCGGACGGTGTATTTTTTTCCCACCCTACGCTTCACTTCGGGTGGGCTACTGGGTCAGGATGACAGTATCAGACAATTAACCTGGATCCCCGCTTTCGCGGGGATGACGGACGCGGGCACCGCGGGCAGACGAGGATGTCTGCCACGCAGGGACTGAACTAATTCGCGGGGAGGTTTTTGACAATCTCTGATGCGCCCAGTAGTTCGCGTTTCAGCAGTGCTGTAGCAATATCTGATCGCAGTCCTGCAAACTTGGGACGCAGAGCGGGCAGATCGAGATCGTCGACTTTGACAGGCTGAACGAGGGACTCATCGGCGCCGATTCGATTGCCAATCTTGACCGCAAATTCGTAGCGTGAAATGTATTCAGTTGGTGCGAGGTGGAGAATTGGGGGCGTGTCCTTGATATCCAGAAGTGCAGCGATAGCGGCCGCCAGATCAGCAACTTCGGTGGGATTGGCGAACAAGTCATCGGCGGCGGGATAGACTTCTTTCGATTTCAAACTTCGGGCGATTAACATGGCAGTATTGCTTTTCGCCGACGGGCTGATTGAATAAAGCGCGCAGACCCGCAGAATTATTGCATCTACTCCCGATTCTATGATGCGTTCTTCGGCAACGCGCTTGCTGGTGCCGTAGACATTGATTGGATTTGGTTTCCACTGCTCGGTCGGGGGCCCGTCGTTACCATCAAATACGTAGTCTGAAGAAATCTGCAACAGCCGGAATTTCGCCGATCCTGCAGCCACGAGCAGATTCTCGACGAGATCGACGTTTCCCTTTTGCACATAGTCGTGATCGCTTTCGCAGCGGTCAACCGAAGTCGCTCCAGCAGTGTTGATGACGGCATCGAACTTCTGATCTCTGAAGAGTTGAAGCACTGAATCGCGATGAGAGAGATCAATCTTGACTGAACGCCCGCAGCCAAAGGGGAGGTTGCGTTCGTTGGTTTGGTAAGTGGCAACGACATCGTGCGTGCGGCAGAGCTGTCGCACCAATGCCGAGCCGAGCAGGCCCGACCCGCCGGTAACAAGAACGCGTTGACTCATTATTGGTGGTGGTAGTGACTTTGCTCGAACGATTGTGCTTCATTGCCGCCGAGCCGTTCGAAGATTCTGGGGTTGTCGAGATACCATTTGACTGTCGATTCCAAGCCACTGCGTAAATCGCGTTGAGTCAGGGCGCCGTAACGCGCGATGAATTTGCTTGAATCGATCCAGTAGCGGCGGTCATGGGCGGGGCGGTCGGCAACGTGGTTAACAGGTGAGCGCCCGCCAGTGAGGCGGATCAAAGACTCGATGACTTCGAGATTTGTGTATTCGGAAGTCGCGCCGATGTTGAATATTTCGCGTGAAGGAAAGTCGGCAATCAACTTAAGCAACGCCGAGCAGAAGTCCTCGACGTGAAGCCAGCAGCGTTTTTGCAGGCCGTCGCCATAAACTGGCAGGGGCTGACCTTGCTGCAGGAGATGGATGAAGTAGGGAATCAGCTTCTCGGGAAACTGTCTCGGCCCATAATTGTTGGTCGTGCGCACGATCGCGACATCCTGACCGAACGTTCGAATTGCGGACTGTACTAACAGATCGGCCGCGGCTTTGCTGGCGGCGTAGGGGCTGGATGGTTTAAGCTGTGCTTCTTCGGTGAAGCAGTCTTTTTCGCCAGCCGGGCCGTAAACTTCATCGGTTGAGATTTGCAGGAACGGCACATTGAACTCGCGGCAGAGCGCCAGCAATACGTCGACACCGACGACATTGGCACGCACGAAGCTGGAAGTATTGTACAGCGAGCGGTCGACATGCGTTTCGGCGGCGAAGTTGATCACCAGATCGTAGCTGTTGTGGAAGACCTCGCGCATGCCTTCGTATTCGGCGATATTGCGCAGGAAGAAGACAACCCGGCGATTGTCGAGCAGGTCACCGAGATTGTCGGTGTAACCGGCATAAGAAAGGGCGTCGGCGACGGTGATGCGCGCTTGCGGTCTCTGTTCCGCCAGTACGCGGACAAAATTCGAGCCGATAAAGCCACAGCCGCCGCAAACGAGGATGGAGGAATCAGCCATCGTGGCGTGCCCAGGTGTAGGGAATTTTCTTGTCGTGCGGATCAAGACGGAATTCATCCGGGCTGGTGGGTTTGTAGACCTCGGTCGGGATATTCAGCACAATGCACTCGTTGATGCCGATATTCTTGAAGCCGTGATAGACGCCCGGCGGGATCTGCACCAGCATGCGATTTTGATCGCCGAAGAACAGCTCGTTAATCTCGCCGTAGGTCGACGAATCTTCGCGGGCATCATAGAGCACGAATTTGACCCGGCCGATGATGACGCACATCTGGTCATATTGATTCTTGTGCATGTGCCAGGCCTTGATCACGCCGGGGTAGGAAGTGGTGACATAAGCCTGGCCGAACTTGATAAAGAGGTCATCGTCGGAGCGGAGGACTTCAAAGAGATTTCCGCGTTCGTCGCAGTTGACCTTGAGATGTTTTACTTTCACGCCATCAATCATGTACTTTGCCTTTTCCGAAAGATTTTCTACGCATTTCCTTTACCAATCCGCTCGCGCGATGAAGTGACTCAAATGTTCCGGCATCGCTCCACCAACCGTTGAGAATGTGGTATCCGCAGGCGGACTTGCGCACGTAATGGTTGGAGACATCGGTTATTTCATATTCGCCGCGCGCCGACGGCTTCAATGTTGATATTACGTCAAAAACCGAGTGATTGTATAAATAAACACCGATCACTGCGAAATTGGATTTCGGCTGTTTCGGCTTCTCTTCGATAGCCGCCAACTGGTGGTCGGAGCCGAATTCGGCGACGCCGAATCTGTGGGCGTCCTCAACTTCCTTGAGGAAGAGATATGCCCCGAGATCGCCCGCGGCAAACTGTTGTACCTGTGGGCGAATGTCATCTTCGATGATATTATCGCCTAAGATGGTGCAAAACCGGTCGTTGCCGACAAAGTGGCGGGCCAGAGATAGGGCGCTGGCGATGCCGTCTTCGCCCTCTTGGTAGGCGAAGCGGATCCCGTTGAGCCCGAACTCCTTGCCGTTTCCAAGCAGTTGCAGGAAGTCACCAGCGTGGTTGCCGCCGGTGACGATCATGATATCCGTAATCCCAGCCTTGACCAGGGTTTGGATCGGATAATATATCATCGGCTGGTCATAGACCGGCAACAGGTGTTTATTGGTGATTTTCGTGAGCGGATAGAGGCGCGTCCCCAATCCGCCGGCAAGAATGACGCCTTTCACTGGTTTTGCATGCCTCCCGACAGACAATTCAAGTGTATAAAGCTAAAAGCTTTTGTTGAAATGACAACCCGAAACTGCTATCATCGCCACACATGACACGAATTATCGCACATCGCGGATCCTCCAAGCTCTTTCCCGAGAACAGCTTGGCGGCTTTTCGCTATGCCGTCGACTCGGGAGCGGATGCGCTTGAGGTCGACTTACGGTGTTCGCGCGACGGTGTGATCTATTGTTTTCACGACTATCACTTGTCGCGGATGACCGGATTCTCCGGATATTTGAGCCGCACCGACTCCAAGACTATCGACAAATTGCATCTCGACTCGCGGCAACACTTACTGCGTTTCGAGCGATTTTTGCATGAATTTGTCGGCCGGATTGAGATTGTGCTCGATATCAAGTCTGCTGGGATTGAAGGCGACCTTGTCCGGTCTTTGGGAAGGCACGCCACGGATCCAGCGATTATCTATTCGAGTTTCAATGCCAAGATCATTAGCAGGATCAAGACGCTCGTCCCTCGCTCGCACACGGCTTTGATAGTTGGTCCGATTCGCAATGTCAAGATGAAGCTGGATTTCTCGGCAAATCTGATTGAGCGAATACAGAGTCTGCGATGCAGTGCGGCACACTTGTCGCGATTGTTGGCAAAGCCGGGGGTGATCAAGCGTCTGTCCGAGGCGGGATGCGCGGTCGCTGTCTGGACGGTGGACAATGAACTCGCGGCAAAGCGATTGATTGATATTGGCGCGGACGGCATCATCACAAATCTTCCGGAGAAGCTGGTACATTTGTCGAAGAAGAAACACAGTCCGGTGGCATGAGACTAAGGCAGACGACTGCGCATTGTCGAGAAATATTGAGAAATTTAACTTCCGCAAATACCACGATACAGATCAGCACCCAACATATTTTTCAAACGGATGAATACAGATGACAATTAAATCGATCATAGCCGTACTTCTCACGCTCTTTGGCGCGTCGGCACAAGGCGCCACCCTTGAAGAGGTCCTCAAGAAACACGCCGACGCGATGGGAGGGCAAGATAATCTTGCCGCCATTAGTTCTGCCGTGATAAGGTCGGAGACCGAAGTTGGCGGGATGAAAGGAACGACGGTGACTTACTTCAAGTCCCCGGACAAGATTCGCATCGATTTGGTTCTGCCGATCATCACGTACACGCAGGCCTGTAATGGCGACAAGTGCTGGCTGCGCGACCAGCAGGGATTGACACATTCAATGGGCGGTGATCTCAAGCGGCTGGTGGTCACGCAGATGGCGCTCGATCGGGGCACTTATCTGGCGCCCGCAACCTTTGACGGCGAAATCCAGTTGTTGGATGATCCGGTGGAAGTTGAAGGGAAGCCGTGTTATCAGATCGTGATCTCTCCTAACGGCGGGACGATCGCGACCGCTGCGGTTGACCAAGAGAGCTATTTGATCAAGCGGGTAAAGCTGGTAACCGACATGGCGACGGTCTTCGCCTATCCTTCGGATTACCGCAGTGTTGACGGATTCATGATACCATTCCAATCGACGGAAGCTACCGATGCGGGGATTATCGCCGGAATAAATCGGGTGCAGAGTGTTGAATTTAACACCGCAGTCGCGGACTCGCTGTTTGAACTTGTCGAGGACCCCGAGGCAGCATTGACAACCGGCGATGCAGTCGTCGTGCCGTTCGAATTGTATCGAAACCATATCTACTTCGATGCCAATATTCCAGGACAGGGTACCATGCGTTTCATCTTTGACTCCGGCGCCGGAGGGATCGGGTTGAATAAGGATTTGGTCGAGCAACTCAAGCTGGAGCACCTGGGCCAGATTGAGGCTCGTGGAGTTGGTGGCGCGGATGTCAGCGAAGTTTATCAACTCGATACGCTGAACATAGCCGACTTGTCGCTAAGCGACCTGCCGGTCTACGCAATGGATTTGTCACCACTGCAGGCGGCCGGAACCAAGCGGATTGATGGAATCATCGGTTACGATCTATTGAGCCGCTTTGCAGTAACGGTGGATTACGAGGACTCGGTCCTAATCATTCATCGCGACAGCCGGGTCGACCGCAGTAATTGGGGAAGCGAGTGCCGGTTGAATTTGGACTTCCGCCTGCCGTACATCGACGCGCGGATTAACGATGCTATCGTTGGCCGGTTCAGGCTCGATACCGGCTCCGGTTCGACGATCGACTTTAATTCGCCGTTTGTCGAGCGTAACAAGCTCATTGCCGAAGACCGCAGTAAGTACCATCAAGTCACGGCAGTGGGGATAGGCGGCGGGTCATCGGGGCTAATCGGTGAACTTGCCGCGCTGGAATTGTGCGAATATCGAGTTGATTCGGTGCTGGTGAATTACTCGACCTCGGAGTCGGGAATTTTTGCCGGTGCGCAAACTGCCGGAAATATCGGCGCCGGAATTCTGAAGCGTTTTATCGTGACTTTTGATTACCCGACAGAATCAGTCTACTTCAGACCAACGGCGCACTTTGAGCAGTTAAACAGCCTTCGAAATATGGGCGGCGTCGCCTTGTCGAAATCAGGTCAGCAATTGATGGTTGATGAAGTATTGCCAGGCCGGCCGGCGGACGGATTGTTAAGGACCGGCGATCGGATTCTTGCAATCGACGGACGGTCGGCTGACGAGTTGACATTGAGCGAAGCCAATTCCGCATTGGTTGGCGGAAAGAATTCGCGCGTAATCATTGACATTTTGCGCGGGAATGAGAAGATTAGCGTGGAGTTGATACTGGACAGTTTGTACTAAATTGTCGCCAGTTGCCGATATACAGACAGAATAGATTGATGGAGGTAATAAATTGCGAGTAGGGATTCTCACCGGCGGCGGCGATTGCCCGGGGCTGAACGCCGTCATCAGGGCTGTCGTGCGAAAAGGAATCAACAAGAACGGTTGGGAAGTAATCGGCATTCGCGAGGGCTGGAAGGGGCTGCTGGGCGACACCAATGTCCAGCCGCTGGGCATCAATGATGTTTCCGGTATCCTGCATCGCGGCGGCACGATATTGAAGACTTCGCGCACTAATCCGTTCAAGACCGGCGACAATCCCGACGAATTGATGCGCAATCTTAAAGACCTGGAGCTTGACTGCCTCGTAGCCATTGGCGGCGAGGATACGCTCGGCGTAGCGCAAAAGCTCGGTTCGATGGGTGTCAAGGTTGTCGGCATTCCCAAAACCATTGATAACGACCTTTCGGGCACAGATCAGACCTTTGGTTTTGATACTGCGGTCAACATCGCGATGGAAGCGATCGATCGTCTCCATACGACGGCAGAGTCACACAATCGCGTGCTGGTAACCGAGGTTATGGGGCGACACACCGGATGGATTGCGCTGTATGCGGGCGTAGCCGGCGGCGCGGATGTAATACTGATTCCAGAACGCCCGGTTGTCATTGACAAGGTTTGCGAGTTAATTCGCAAGCGCCACAAGCGCGGAAAAGACTTCTCGATTGTGGTCGTGTCGGAAGGCGCCAAGGTCGCGTTCAACACTGAAGTCGACAAAGATGGCTCGCTGATTGTCAAAGATATGGGCGTCGACCAATTTGGTCACGTGCGCCTTGGAGGCATCGGCACTCTGTTGGCGGATGAAATCGAAAAGCGCACGAAGTTCGAAGCACGCGCCGTAATTCTTGGCCACATTCAGCGTGGAGGAGCACCTTCGGCGTATGATCGTGTGCTGGCTACCCGCTATGGATCGGCGGCAGTGGACTTCATACGCGAGGGCAAGTTTGGACAAATGGTGGCGCTGCGCGGAAACGAAATTGTTGGTGTCGAATTAACGGAAGCCGTATATTCTTTGAAGCGTGTCGACGAGAAATTCATCGAGATGGCGGAGGAATATATTGGTTAAAAGACTTGTCGCAGCAGGGGTTATGATTCTCACACTACAACTACCGCTTCTTGCTGGACAGCCGGGTGGGACGAGCGCGCTGGGAGTGCGGTTGGGATTATTCACGAACAGCGAAAACGAATTGGGTAATCCGAACGACGAGGTGAAGCTCTACGGCAACAAGACAAACTTCTATGTCGAAGGGTTTTTCAATTATTACTTCGTTGATTTCCTTGCCGGTGTACTTAACTTCGGCTCTTATTCAAAGGGCGACATTACATTTGAGATTTACATCAACGACGTCTTCGACGGTCGTTTTGTGGGGCAGGCTTCGATCTATCCGATACAGGGTGGACTGAAGTTGACGCCTTTCACCACGCAGTTGCCCGGCAAAGCCAAACCATATGTCGAAGGCGGCGGCGCATTCGTTCTCGGACGGGAGACTGCAAGTTTGGGGACTTATGATTCGTATTGGGCGCGCTACACCGACGGCTCATTGTCGAGCGAGTCTGACTGGACGTGGTGGGCTGGCGGCGGAATTGAGATTCCACTTACGGAGTCGCTGCAGTTTGATGTGATGGTGAAGTATTTGGACACGAAATTTTCCGGAGATATTGCGGGAATTAGCGACTACTCGGGAGTGCAATTCTCGCTGGGGATAATGTATCTAACCTTGAGTAAATAGCAGGGAAGTTGAGGAGTTTATGTCGACTAAGATTGCGATTAATGGATTTGGACGCATTGGCCGGTTGATACTTCGCAAGGCCGTGAAGGAAAACAAGCTTGAAGTCGTTACCATCAACGACGTGACCGATGCCGCAACACTGGCGCATCTTTTCAAATATGATTCCGTTCACCGCAAATTTGACGGCGAAGTGAGCGTTGAGGGTGACATGATTATCGTCAACGGCAAGAAGATCAAGGTCACCAAGGAACTCGATCCGGCAAAGCTGCCGCACGCGGCGCACGGTGTGCAGGTCGTGGTGGAATCGACCGGCAAGTTTACGGATAAGGAAGGCGCTTCCAAGCATATCGCCGGCGGCGCCAAGAAGGTGCTGATTTCTGCTCCGGCCAAGGGACATGATGGAACGTTTGTGTTCGGTGTCAACTGGGACGATTACGACAAGAGCAAGCACAATGTCATTTCCATCGGTTCCTGCACCACCAACTGCCTGGCTCCGGTAGTGAAAGTCATCAACGACAAGTTCGGTATCGAGAAGGGTTTGATGACCACGATTCACGCCTACACAAATGACCAAAAAATTCTCGATCTGCCGCACAAGGATCTGCGCCGTGCCCGTGCCGCGGCGCTTTCGATGATTCCGACCACGACCGGCGCTGCCAAGGCGATTGCCGAGGTAATCCCAGCGATGAAGGGTAAACTCGACGGTCTTGCCGTGCGCGTGCCCACTTCAGACGGTTCACTCGTTGACCTTTGCGCAATTCTTGCCAAAGAAGTCACTGTCGATGACCTGAACAACGCAATCAAGGAAGCCGCCAATGGCAAGATGAAGGGATTGCTTGAATATTGCACCGAAGAAATCGTCTCGATTGACGTCGTCGGCAATAGCCATTCGTCAGTGTTCGATTCACGCATGACGCAAGCCAAGGGAAGCTTTGTTAAGGTCTTCTCGTGGTACGACAATGAGTGGGGTTTCTCGTGCCGCATGGTGGATGCACTTGAACGGATGATGTAATATGAAGAAATTATCAATCGAAGATCTGCAACTCTCCGGTCGGCGCGTATTGATGCGCGTCGACTTTAACGTGCCGCTGAAAGATGGAGTGGTCAAGGATGACCTGCGCATACGCGAATCGCTTCCATCTATAATGAAGGTCGTGAACTCCGGCGGCAAACTGATTTTGATGTCGCATCTCGGCCGCCCCAAAGGCGGACCGGCGCCAGAATTCAGTCTCAAACCGGTTGTGCCGGTACTGGAAAAGTTGACAGGCAAGAAAGTTCGATTTGCCGATGATTGCATCGGGCCGGTTGCCGAAGAGGCGGTATCCAACCTCAAGAATGGTGACATTCTGCTGTTGGAGAACCTGCGCTTCCACAAGGAAGAAGAAGCCAACGATGCCGGATTCGCAGAGAAGCTGGCATTTCTTGGTGATCTTTATGTTAACGACGCATTCGGTTCCGCGCACCGCGCACACGCTTCAACGGAGGGTGTGACGCATTTCTTCGAGCAGTCGGCGGCGGGGTATTTGATGAAGAAGGAACTCGACTTTCTTGGCGGGGCGCTTGCCAATCCCAAACGTCCGTTCGCAGCACTGCTTGGCGGCGCCAAGATCTCCGGTAAGATTGACGTCATCACTAACCTGCTCGGCAAGGTGGACAAGATTTTGATTGGCGGGGGAATGGCGTTTACGTTTCTGAAGGCACAAGGCAAGGAAATTGGCGGCTCGCTGCTTGAAGCCGACAAAGTCGATTTGGCGACTGACTTGCTCAAGCAGGCGGCTGCAAAGAACGTGAAGCTAATTCTTCCCGTAGATTTTGCGTGTGCGGCTGAAGTCAGTGAATCAGCCAGCGTCAGCTATCACGCGGCTGGATCGATTCCAGCCAACCTCAAAGGTCTCGATATTGGACCCGAGTCGGTGAAGTTGTTCCAAGGCGAACTGAATGGCTGTAAGACAGTTGTTTGGAACGGGCCGATGGGTGTTTTCGAGATTGACAAGTTCGCGCTCGGCACTATGGAAATGGCGAAAGTGCTTGCTGATCTGACTGGTTCAGGCGCAGTGACTATTGTCGGCGGCGGAGACTCCGCGGCGGCGGTTGCCAAGAGCGGACTTGAAAAGAAGTTCTCACACATTTCGACCGGTGGCGGCGCTTCACTGGAGTTCCTTGAGGGCAAGGTTCTTCCCGGTGTTGCGGCGCTGACAGATTAGGCGCGGCAAGATGGCACGCACAAAAATCGTCGCGGGCAACTGGAAGATGTACACGCTTCCGGCCGAAGCGCAGGCTTTGGCGGGTGCGGTTGCCTCATTCACGGGCGGCTCTTTGTCACCGGAAGTCGTTGTCTGTCCGCCGTTTACATCGCTTGTCGCCGCCATTGCGGCAGTTAAGTCGAGTGCAGTGAAGGTTGGCGGCCAGAATATGTACTGGGAGGACGAAGGGGCGTTTACGGGCGAAGTGTCGGGCAAAATGCTGTTGACTCTGGGCTGTTCCCACGTTATCTTGGGACACTCTGAACGACGGCAGTACTTCTTCGAAACGGACTTTAGTGTAAATTCCAAATTAAAGAAGGCGCTTTCGCTCGGAATGACTCCCATCGTGTGTGTTGGTGAGACGCTCGATCAGCGCGAAGCGAATCAGACTGAACAAGTCGTTCGCACGCAGATCGAAGGTTGTTACGATGGTCTTACGGCAGAGCAGGCGGAACGGACGGTTGTTGCCTACGAGCCGGTTTGGGCGATCGGCACCGGCAAAACGGCGTCGCCGGCGCAAGCCGAAGAGGTTCACAGTTTTATCCGCGGTCTTCTGCGAAAGAAATTTGGCAACACTGCGGAGGGAATCCGAATCCTCTACGGCGGCTCGGTTAAGCCCGACAATGCACGCGAATTGTTCAGCCAGTTAAATATCGATGGTGGACTGGTTGGCGGCGCAAGCCTGAAGGCGGAGTCGTTTAACAAGATTATAGAAGCGGCTCGATAAGAGCAGGAGGCATTTTTAGTGTTTACGTTCCTGATCTTTGTTCATGTGATCATCTGTGTAGGATTGATTGTAGTAGTGTTGATGCAGTCCTCGAAGGGCGGCGGTTTGGCCGGCGCTTTCGGTGGCGGCGCATTTTCCGGCGCGGTCTTCGGTGGACGCGGTGCTGCAACGTTCCTTACCAAAGCCACGACAATCCTTGCCGTCTTGTTCATGATCTCGTGCATCAGTCTGACCTTGGTCTCGCGCGGTCGAGTCGATACGACCAGTGGTGAATCGGCGGTACAGCGTATCATCAATCAGGAGCAGCAACAGGCTCCGGCCCAGGCACCGGTGACAACGCCTCCGGCAGAACAGCCGGCGACTACGCCTCCGGCAGGCGGCGGCCAGTAACCGATTAGCCTATTTGATTTTTCAAGGCAGGTCTCTTAGCAG
>CAUJJY010000330.1 GCA_963205155.1 Candidatus Zixiibacteriota bacterium
CTTCCCTCGTCGCCATAGTGTATTCAAAAGTCATGGACGAGTCATCGACAGCTTCAATCGCTGAAAGGTCTGGTAGCTTGGGTGGTGCACCGCGTACAACCTCCAATTCCGGTCGGAAGATCCGCGGTGGCGGCGTAAAATCATTCGGTCCGATTGTGACACGACCGCTTTCAGGCAGTGGAATCGTAGTTCCGCCCCGGAGCAAGGCCGCAATCGCAATGGCAAAGCTAATCGCAATAACAATTGAGGTCTCCGCTACGATGAAGTTGCGCCGATAGGCTCGTTTGAGGTAAAGCGTTCCGGTAAGAGCCTCACTGTTTCCGTTTCCCAACATAATCTCCTCCCATCCAACACCGACAGCACGATTAGTGAGGATATCGTGATGTTGATGCCCGGTTTTGTGTGATTTTGGCGAGCCAGAAGCTCGACCGTTGTCTCTTCAATCTAAAGACAACTGAATAGGCGATTTTGTTCCCGAATTTGTTGGTGGAGACACGGAAATTGGAGCAGGCAGTTAATACCGAAGGGATATACCCCAACGCATTCGCTGGGGTATTCATTACTAGAAGGTGAATGCTACGGCTGTACGCCGGAATGGCACTCGTAGCAGCCCATTTCTCTCCAAGCTTCGTCAATGTCAACCGGGTGTTTGAATTCAAGCCCCAGCCCGGTGCTGTCGCGCATCATCTGTCCGGGCATGCCCTGTGCTGTAATGGTATGACAGGCATTGCAGTCGTGGGTGATAACTGCGCCGGCAGAGGATTTATGCGTTCCCGAGTGACAGCGCATGCAGCCGATATCGTTGAAGTGACCGATGTTGACCGGGTAGGCGGACCACTGGACCTTCATCTCGGGGAAAATATTCTGCGAGTATGCCAACTGGACTCCGGAAATCGACTGTTCCACGGCTTTGCGCTTTTCTGGATCGTTGAGCAAACCAGACTCCTGATAGAATTCGGTGATGGAGGAAGCGATGCCGGTTCTGGCCTCATCTTTGGTGGCGTACTCCTTGGCCATAGCCTCAACTGCCAGCCGCTTGATTGCTGGCAATGAGGCATCGATGAAGCCGGATTGGATGGCGCGATCGACGGCAAAGTCAGGAGAGCGGTAAACGTGGCTCGGGCGGTTATGACAATCGATGCAATCCATGACGCGTTTCTCGAGCGAGTCAAGCTGGGCGGTCTCAAGGGGTTCATCTTCATTTTCGTAGAGAGTCACCGTCCCGGTGGTCTTGTCGGTCACACGGACCCAAGGAATATCCTGGCGACCGCGGTCGCGGGCAATGTATTCAATCTGGATGTCGGGGTTAATGTGCCAGTGGATGCCTGCTTTCTGGCCCTTGTGCGGTTCACCGGTGTCGGTCTTGATTAGCATCTCGGTTGTCCAAATAGAACTGGAGTCATCATACTGATGATGCAGGAACGAGCGCATTTCGGCGCCGTAAGTTTTTTCGGGCCAGTGGCATTCTTCACAGGTTTCGCGGGCCGGACGAAGGTCGGCGATCGGTGTCGGGATCGGACGTGGAAAAACGTCAGCCATAACGGCGTAGACCTGATAGGCGCCGGACAATTTGGACTTAGCGTACCAACTGGCGCCTGTGCCGACATGGCATTCGACGCAGGCGACACGCGCATGCGGCGATTGCTGATAGGCGGTATATTGCGGTTCCATAACGTCGTGGCAGGTTTCGCCGCAGAATTGTACTGACTCGCTGTAGTGAAATGCCTGGTAGCTGCCAACGGCAGAAATCGTCAGGAACAGAACCGTTCCAACTACGAAGATGATTGTTGCATTGCGATGCCCGGGACGGTTCAGATCGACCAGGGGCCACCTATTGGCGGAGAGTTCTTCGCCGCGTTTCCAGCGCCGCCATTGGCGGTACATGCCGATTGGAATGAGGAGCAAGCCGCCGATGAGAATGCCGGGGAGTACCATATAAAGGAAAATGCCGAAGTAGGCGCTGGTCTGCTCCATAGTGAAGTTGATGATCAACATGACAATGATGACTAACGCCATGGAAATGGCGACAAAGGCTCCGAGTGAACTAATCCAATTGTATGTTAACCGGGGCAGACGGGGTTTTTCCATATCTCTATTCCTCTACTGATGTTGTCATTCGGGCGGATTCGAACCGCCGGCAAACTCTGGAAATCACGATAGGCAATCTCTTGCGCGATATCAATGACAATATGAGCCTCTTAATACTCTATCAGTGGTGGCAAGCTGCCCTGAAAATAGCGATTGACTAAGGGAGGATTTGCGGCTATTATCCTGCGGCGCGTTGGGATCGCGCGCTGGTCTGATACCGGCAACCCGAATTTCATTGGGGGAGCTTGAAACAGACCAGGTCCCGCGCAATGCAAGCGTACCGAACCCCGCCAGGACCGGAAGGTAGCAACGGTAGGTAACCGTCTTCATGTGCCGCGGGGTAGCCTGGTCTGTTTCCTTCCTCTGTGAATAGACCGAACCACAAAGTCTGAACAGCCGCCGGATTGGGGCAGGCTGCAACAAAATCTGCTGATGAGTTATTTCGTATTTTCACGCAAGTATCGCCCGCAGAGATTCGGAGATGTTTTGGCGCAAAAGCACATCACCGAGACTCTCACTAAAGCGATTGAGTTTGATCGTGTCAGCCAGGCATATCTGTTCTGCGGCGTACGCGGCACGGGCAAGACCTCGGTTGCGCGCATCCTTGCCAAGCGCTTGAATTGTGCGGCGCCACAAGGTGTTGAGCCGTGCGATCAGTGCGATTCGTGCGTGGGAATCATCAAGGGGCGGTCACTGGATATACTTGAAATCGATGCGGCATCGCACACTTCGGTTGACGATATTCGCGAATTGCGCGAGGCCATCAAATATGCTCCGGTCGGCGGCAAGCACAAAGTCTATATCATCGACGAAGTCCATCGTTTGAGCGGATCGGCATTCGATGCGCTGCTCAAGACACTGGAAGAACCGCCGGCGCATGCGGTGTTTATCTTTGCGACGACCGAGGTTCACAAGGTTCCCCAAACGATTTTGTCACGTTGTCAGCGATACGATTTCAAGCGGATTCCGGAATCGGAACTGCGCAGCGCCCTGCGCGGAATCGCTGAGAAAGAAAACCTCAAGATCACTGATGATGCGTTGGCTGAATTGGCGAAGCGCGGCGACGGATCATTGCGCGATTCTCTTTCGATTTTGGATCAGGTGGCTTCGTGGCAACACGATGTGATCGATATCAAGCTGCTGACGGATGCTCTGGGAATATTGCCGCGGTCGGAATATCGCGCGCTGATCGGACTGATTCGCAGTCAGGATGGTGCGGGAATTATTGACAAGATTGACAGTGTCCTCAAGGCGGGTGTTGGTTCAGCAGAATTCATCCGCGGATTTCAAGAAGAGATTCGCTTGATGCTGGTGCTCAAAGCGGCTCCGGATGTCGCCGGTGATTATGGAATCACCAGCGAGGAAGCAACCGAGTACAAGGCCATCGGCGAGGGATACTCTCTCAATGATTTGCTGCGCATCCAGAATTTGCTGGTTGCACTCGAGCAGAAACTGCGAGATGGGTTCGACCCGGTGATCAACATTGAATTGGCATTTCTGAAGCTGATGCAGATGGAAAGTTCGATTTCGATCGAAGCGGCATTAAGGTCGCTGGCGGGCGGGGCACCGCAAACGACACAGACAACATCCGCTCAACCGGCGGAATCAAAAAAAAAACTTGAATTGACTCGTTCTGCGCCTGAAACGGCGGCAAATAAGACTTTACCACCAACATCTGATCCATCCCCTGTTCCCGCACCGGCCACCACAGCTGAGGTGCAGGAGATCTGGCAGAAATTCATGCAGGCGCTGAAATTACAGCACAGGAACCTCCAGATCAAACTTTCAATGGGCCAGGCGCGTTCGATAGAAGGAAACAAGTTGGTGGTGGCGTTTGACCGGCTTGGTGAAGTCCACGTGCGCTACTTCCAGGATCGGGCGCAACAACAAACGCTAGAGGGCATCATGCGCGAGGCGACTGGTCGCGAGTTACGATTCAGCTTCTTTGTGGATGCACAATGGACGCCGAAACCGGAAAGCAATGCCGGTAATTCCGGCGTGCTACTCGCCGAGGGCGAGCGGGACGACCATCCGCTGGTAGCGAAGGCAGTCGAGATCTTTGACGCAGAGATTGTCTCTCGCCGGGAACTGAAGGAGCGTTAGACTTCGCGTATTTTCGGGCAGGCGTCACTAAACGCGCAGGACGCCGGTGAATTGAGAATGGGATTCGATACATAGAAATGGAGTGAGAAAATGGCCAAAGGTTTTGGCGATATGATGAAGCAGGTTCAGAAGATGCAGGCCAAGATGATGGAGCTGCAGGAGGAACTTGACAACAAGCGCGTTGAAGCTACCGCCGGCGGCGGAATGGTTCGGGCAGTTGTTACCGGCAAGGGCGATCTAAAGGAAGTCAAGATTGATCCGGAAGTCTTGAAAGAAGGGGATGTGGAGATGCTCGAAGAGTTGATCGTTTCGGCGATTACGCAGGCGCAACAGAACGCCAACGCGATACAGCAAGAGACGATGTCGGGGCTAACCGGCGGGTTGAATATTCCCGGTCTTGGCAGTTTAGGAATGTAGCCGCAAATAAGCTTCTACGAATGACGATGGACAACCAGCGCAGTGCCTGCAACGGTAATATCTGCGCTGTGTGAAGCGAATTGATTGCGAAGCGTCCAAGTCGAACCCATTATCACTTCCCTCTTGTTCAATTCCCATTCGACACCCGCGATAGACAAAACAATCTTCTCGCTTAACGGGATGACCGAGACAAAATCACCGGGCTTACCGTTAAGCTGGACTTCTTCATGCTCAAGCAGATAAATTCGCTGGCGATGATCGATCGCGCGAACGTTGTTTGCCGTTGCGGTTTTCGGCATCAATCGTCGAGCGAGTTTAAGGAGAAGCAGGTTCGCCAAAAGGTGGTCGGTTTCGTATCGCGTATCGATAGCACCGTAAAGCTCGATGTCTTCGCACTTACGTTCAAGTGCCGCCCGGATTGCAAGCTCGCCGTCGGTTGCGTCTTTGCGAGTCGGAAAGCGGATAATCTCTACATCACTGAACTTCTCGAGTATGTCAGGGCTGACGGAGTCAAAGTCGCCAATGATGAGATGTGGCTTCAGGCCAAGGGAGTTGAATAGCAGTAAGCCGCCATCGGCGGCGATAACCAGGCGATCACTTTTGTCTTGAGTGATTGCCTGCCTATAGAATTCGGCATATTCCACCGGATATGAACCGTGAAGGAAAATTGCAGCGGAGCGCATTTATTCTAAGTTAATCCACATTGGCATTGATTGAAACTGCAGCGAGTGATATTTTCATCTCGAAATCATTATACGCAGGAATCAAGCTATGCACAAAGCATTATCAATGTTACTACTGGCCGTGGTATTATCGGCAACCACCGTCTTTGCCCAAGACGATTGGACAATCGAATACGAAAGATCGAGTTTCTTGAGAACCGACCGCTATGATCAGACGATAGCATTTTGCCGCCGGCTCGCAGAATATTCGCCAATAATCCGCTATGAGTCGTTCGGGCTGTCACCACAAGGGCGTGAGCTACCGTTGTTGATTGTGGACCAGGATCAGGAGTTTGACCCTAAAGGAGAGCGCACTCGCAACAAGGTAATCGTCCTGATACAAGCGGGAATTCATTCGGGCGAGATCGAAGGCAAGGATGCCGGGCTGATGCTTATCCGCGACATGATTATTCACAAGAAATTCCAGGGCATACTTGACAACTGCGTCTTGCTGTTCATTCCCATCTTTTCGGTGGATGCCCACGAACGATTTGGACCGTTTAACCGCATCAATCAGAACGGACCCGAAGAAATGGGCTGGCGATCGACTGCGCAGAATTTGAATTTGAATCGTGATTTCATGAAAGCCGACGCGCCGGAAATGCAGGCGTGGCTGCGACTATTCAACAAATGGCTGCCGGATGTCTTGACCGACATTCACACAACTGACGGTGCCGATTTTCAATATGTCATCACCTATGTCGCTGACGAACATCCGGGTGTTGCCGAGCCGCTGCGATCCTGGACGGCGAGTAACTTTGTACCGGAACTGAAGGCACGGATGAAGTCGTCGGGTTTCGATTTGTTCCCCTATGTCAGTCCAAGGAAGGGCCACGATGTCCGCAGTGGACTTGAGTCTGGAGCGTTCCCACCGCGATTCTCCAATGGGTATGGCGCAGCCCAAAATCGGCCGTTTGTGCTGATTGAAACCCATATGCTCAAACCGTACAAACAGCGGGTTGAGTCTGTTTACGAGTATTTGCGGCACTTAATCGCCTTCTGTGGCGAGAATTCATCGGAGATTAAAGAGGTCATGAGAAAGACGGATTCACTGACTGCGAATGATCTGGCTGGGACTTACCTGCCGGTTGACTTTGAGCTAAGCAAGGACAGTGTCATGATAGATTTTGCCGGTGTTGATTTTCGTGTCGAAGATTCCCGCATCTCTGGGTCGAAGAAAATAGTCTGGGGAACCAAGCCGATCAGTTATCGGGTACCCTACTTAAATCAGAATATTCCATCAGACTCTGCCCTAATACCATATGCCTATTTGATTCCGAGGGAGTGGGATGAAGTTATCGAGAGAATTCGCCTTCATGGCTTGACTGTAAATCGGCTTGCCAAGGAGACAACACTCGAAGTTGTAACTTCCCGCTTGTCCAAACCTCAATGGCAAGGTTCACCCTACGAAGGCAGGCAAACAGTCAAGTTCGAGATTCAGGAAGAGATCGATTCTGTGACATTCGCTGCTGGAACGGCGGTGGTTATTGCTGATCAGCGTGGGAATCGAGTTTTGGCACAACTTCTCGAGCCCAATTCAAGGGACTCATTTGTGCGGTGGGGTTACTTCAATGCGGTCTTCGAACAGAAAGAATATGCCGAAGACTACGTGATGGAAGAGATCGCGCAAAAAATGCTGGCAGAATCGAATTCACTTCGGAGCGAGTTTGAAACGAAGCTGCAGTCCGATTCGACCTTTGCCAAGTCACCGGCCGAACGGCTGAAGTTCTTCTACGAGCGTTCGCCCTTTTGGGACCAGAACTTGGGTTTGTATCCGGTCAGGAAAGTCATGAACAAAGTTAGTTTATCGCTGGAGTGAAAATATCAATATCCTATAGGATTGTACGTATATACAATAGTTAAAGAAGACAATCACTGTAGGATTATTACATCATGATAACCAACCGGTCTTACTACGGCATTAGTGCATTAGTCTACTTAGCAGTGAATTCGAAGGGTAAGTTTATCGGCATCAGAGAGATTGCCACCCGTCAGAACTTGCCGATTCGATTTCTCGAATTGGTTTTTTCGCGGCTGCGAGCAACGGACATCGTCAAATCAACTCGCGGAGCGGCTGGTGGATACCAATTAGCCAGAGTGCCGAACGAGATTACTTTAGCGGAGGTCATCTCGGTATGCGAGGGATCCAGCGAGTTTGTTTTACCGAGTACAGTGACCGAGCGGGTTGGTCCGGACGATCCGATTGGGAAGTCGCTGGTGAAGATTATGAATGAACAGTTTGCGTTGTTACATCGAAATTTGGCAGCTACGACACTGGCCGATATTATCCGCTCATCTGGACTGGCTGCCGAAATGTATTGGATCTGAATTTCGAGGAGAGTGAATTATGAAGATCGCTGGAAGCATTACTGACCTGATTGGCAGTACGCCGTTAGTTTATCTTGATCGCGTAGCTGCAGGACTTCCAGGGCGTGTTGTCGGTAAGCTCGAGTCATTCAATCCGTGTTCTTCGGTAAAGGATCGCATCGGTCTGGCGATGATTGAGGCTGCAGAACAATCAGGCAAGATCAGCAAGGGTACGATTATCGTCGAGCCGACTTCCGGCAACACAGGTATCGCCTTGGCATTTGTGTGCGCAATGAAGGGCTATAAACTTGTTCTGTATATGCCGGAGACAATGTCAGTGGAACGCCGGAATCTTCTCAAGGCATTCGGTGCGGAATTGGTTTTGACACCGGGAGCCGAGGGAATGCCGGGGGCGCTCAAGCGTGCGGAGGAGGCGGTCGCAAGCGATTCGCGCTCCTTCATGCCGCAACAGTTCAAGAATCCAGCCAATCCGGATATTCATGCGAAAACGACTGCCGAAGAGATCTGGAACGATACGGATGGCAGCGTTGACATCATCGTGTCAGGAATTGGCACCGGCGGCACGATAACCGGTTGTGCACGGGTGCTGAAGTCGCGCAAACCGGGACTCAAGGTTGTTGCGGTGGAGCCGGCGGCCTCCCCGTTCTTGTCCAAAGGAACCAAGGGGCCTCATCCGATTCAGGGGATTGGCGCCGGATTCAAGCCTGATGTTTTGGAGCTGGAGTTGGTGGACGAAATTCTCACGGTTGAGAATGAGGAGGCCATTGAAATCACGCGCAAGGTTGTACGGCAGGAAGGAATCTTACTCGGGATTTCAGCCGGAGCAAACGTAGCGGCGGCGATCAAGGTGGCTTCACGACCGGAAAATGCCGGCAAATTGATTGTGACGTTCATTTGCGACACCGGTGAACGCTATCTTTCAACGCCGACATATACGGAATTCAACGCTAATTGAAACGCGCGTTTCAATAGTGGTTTCGATCTGACGAAACGCAAACGAAGTGGATAACGGCAGCCTGTTGCAAGCGTGCAACAGGCTGTTGTCATATATACTGTTACCTCGGAACACGGGACTATGTCATGATCGGCACAGAAGTTGCAATTGTACAGGTCAAGAGCATCAAAGGGGTGCTAGAGATGATATCGGATTCTCTGGCTCAAAGGGGAGAAGGTCCGTCCGTGTTGGAGCTAAGTTGGGGAGCTTCAACACGGTTTTTTTTGCTTCCGATTCCTTTTTGATTTCTACCTGTCCTATTGACAATGCTCACCTTGTCCCCTATTCTGGCACTCCCAAACTGCTGGAAGTGGAATTAGGATGAGTCTATGCCAAAAAAGAAGCTGATACGATTCGCTGAAATAGCGACTTTCCCGCATGTCATCCAGATGATGACGGACATGAGGGGACGGTGGCATAGTGAGTTTTTTCACAATGACAACCCGATCACGCTGGAACTCGCGTGCGGCAAGGGCGAGTATACGGTTGCCATGGCCCAGATGTATCCCGATCGAAACTTCGTTGGGGTTGACCTTAAAGGAGCAAGGATGTGGACTGGCGCCAAGGCGGCCCTAAATCTGAAGCTTTCGAATGTAGCATTCTTGCGTATGCCGATCGAGAGGATCGCCGACTGTTTTGGAACGGATGAAGTATCCGAGATCTGGATCACCTTCCCTGACCCCTATTTGAGTCAGTGCCGCGCCAAGAAACGGTTGACTTCACCTGATTTCATCAGTCTTTACAGGAGAATACTGCGCCCTGGCGGTCTCATTCACTTGAAGACCGATGAGCCAAACCTGTTTGCATATACGCAAAAAGTGATCACTAACAGCGGCGGCCACTTAGTAGACAAACTAGACGATGTATATGGCAGTTTGACGGAGAACGAACTCCTAAAGATTCAGACTGCCTATGAAAAACGCCACATCGCAGACAATCGCACAATTCGTTATCTCTCTTTCCATCTGTAAGTTACGATAGTACAAGCTTCCCAATTGTGGGCTCAACCCATCCGAGATTGTGAAAAAAGTAACAAAATCACTCAATTTTCGCTTGACAGTGTCGAACCTGTTAGTTAGTGTTAACTACAACGTCGCCCACTTAGTCGAGTATGGATTGGGCTGATGGAGGAAAGATGAAGTTAGCAGCCGAAGACAGACGCCACCAGATACTTGAGGAAGCCACGAAGCTCTTCTCGGTTGAAGGTTACGACAAAGTTACAACCAAGCGATTGGCAGCTGCCTGCGGCGTAACCGAGCCGGCGCTCTATCGTTACTTTGCATCAAAGGAACTGATCTACGACGCTGTGCTGGATTCACTCGAAAGCCGATTGCAATGCGATGAAATCTATCCTGAATTGGCAGTTGAGAAGGACATCGAGCAGCTTCTGTCGCGCTTGGCCACGCAGCTGCTTGACTGTTCGCAAAAGCATCAGGAAGTCTACCGTCTTCTGCTCTATTCCGCCTTGGGAGGTCATGCGAAAGCCAAGGCTGTCTATCAATCGATACGCGGCCGGCATGCCAAATTCTTGCAAGCTCAACTCGACCGGCTTCAGAAACAGGGGCTGATTTCAGACTCAAACACGGAAATCACTGCCCGCAGTTTCATGGGGATGATTTTTGACTGTTCGCTCGGATTGACACTTTGGAAGAACTCCCAGGGACGCGTTTACCGGTGCGATGAGTTGGTCGCCAATAATGTGCCGATCTTCGCTGCGGGCCTATGTCGGGCGCTTCCACAAAAATGAAAACTACGAATGAGGATATGGCAATGTCAGTGAAACAGATTATCAACAGCCATTTTCGCCTAATGCTAATTTCCATGGTGGTGGCCGCAACATTATTGTTGAGCGGCCGTGCGTATGTTTACGCCCAGGACGAAAGTGCAGCAAAGCCGGACAACCAACTGTGCTTGGATTGCCATTCGGACGAAACCCTGGAATCGGAGTCGGGCAAGTCGGTATTTGTCAGCGGCGACAGCCTGCACAGTTCGGTTCACAAAGATATGGCCTGTCTGGATTGCCACAAACAGGAAGGCGCGAATTTCGAGGATGTGCCGCATTTTACACAATACCAGCCGGTACAGTGCGAGCCTTGCCACAAGGTCGTAAGTGCAACCTGGATGGAATATTTTTACAAGATGCTCAAAGGCAAGGGCAAGGAAGACATTCCTGACTGCAAAGAGTGTCACGGTACGCACACTGCCCAAAAAGAATTAAGCATGAAGATCGTTTGCGAGCGTTGCCACCCCAAGCAGGCGGCTGAATACAAGCAGAGTTATCACTTCCAGAAATATCAAGAGGATAACCGCAATTATCCTATTTGTACCACCTGCCACGACGCACACTTCAAGTCCAAGAAAGAAGTCATGACGGAAACGGAGTACAAGCAGGAGATCGTCGACATCTGCTCGAAGTGCCATCAACGCGACATCGAAACTTATATCCACTCGCGGCACTTCCATGAAATGGAAGGCGGTAACACCAAGGCGCCGGTTTGCACGAGTTGTCACGAGAAACACGATATCCGCAAGCCGTCCGATCCGAAATCACGTGTCGGAACGGCAATGATATCGGATGTGTGCAACAACTGTCATCCCGGTCACAAAGAGAGTCTTCATCGGGCACCAGGAGTTGATCCCGGGACAATCTCGTGTGCCTCGTGTCACACCGGCCACCAGACGGATATGGCCTCGATCAATGAGGCGATTTTCAAGGAGGGCGGAATTGCCAACCAGTGCAATATCTGCCACTCGGGCGAACGACACACCAAGGAAAATCTGGCGCACGGCCAATTGATGATGCTTAACGCCGACGGTTCCGAAGCCAACTGCACGAAGTGTCATACCTACCATTGGAATTTGCCGGGGTTGGACAATGATGAGGTCAAGCATCGCCGGACAGAGTGTATCAATTGTCACGCCGAGGAGAACCGGCAATACAAGCAGTCGATTCATGGCCGCGCACGCGCCCAAGGCATCATGGAAGCGCCGACCTGTACCGATTGCCACGGCGAGATTGATATCAAGAAGACCAAGGAGCAGTTCACACCGGAGGGTGTGGTCGCGCTCTGTTCGAAGTGTCACTCGGATAAGGACAAGATGCTGAAGTTTCAGATCAATCCTTATGTCGTGGAAGGCTACAAAGAGACCTATCACGGTAAGCTGTTTGAAACCGGCACTGATGAAGTGAAGTTTGCGGTCTGTACCAATTGCCATGGTTCACATTCGATTCAAGAACCGGCTGATTCGACCTCGTCAGTAGCTCGCGGACATATCGTCGAGACGTGCAAGCAGTGTCATCCAAGAGCCAACGATCGGTTTGTATCGTATCTGGTTCACCCCGTAAAACCGAGTTCAGCAGAATTGCAGGCCGGACTGGCGAGTGCGCGCGAAGACAGTGTCTTGAAATCGCTGGAGCGCGATACCAAGGACGAGGGTCGACAATTGACGGGAGGCTGGGGAAAATTCAATAATCTCGTCACGGGAATGATGACAGTTTTGCTGATCGCAGTACTTGGCGCATTTGGATTCCACACGATGTTGTGGTTCCAACGCGGAATCAGAACCCGTGTGGTAAAGAAAGAAGTCTATTACGGACGAATTGACGGGTTCCACCGCTTCCTTCATATTTTGGTAAACATCAGCTTCTTGACCCTGGCATTCACAGGACTACCCCAATCATATGCCCATACTGACCTGGCGAAATGGTTGTTTGCGAATGTGATGTCCCTGCAATCGGCGCAGACACTGCATTACATCGCTGCTGCCATCACGGGATTCTATTTTCTCGCGCACTTGATCTTCCTCGTGTTCAAGTTGCGCAAGTCCAGTATTCGTGAAATGTTGACGGGACCGAATACACTGATGTTCCGCAGGAAGGACCTGACTGATTTCATGGCACATCTGAAATGGTTCTTCAATAAGGGTGCGCATCCACAATTCGACCGTTGGACGTACTGGGAGAAGTTCGATTACTTCGCGGTCTTCTGGGGTGTATTTGTCATCGGACTCTCGGGGTTATTGAGATGGAAAGAGGAGTTCTTCGGAAATCTGCTGGGTGGCGGCGTTATCAGTCTCGCTGACACGGTGCACAAAGAAGAAGCGCTCTTGGCGACGGCATTCATTTTCATAGTACACTTCTTCAACACACATCTGCGCGCCAGCAAATTCCCGATGGATGTGTCGGTGTACACCGGCCGCATATCCGAGAAGGAGATGAAGGAAGAGCGTCCGTTGGAATACGAGCGACTGCGCGAAACCGGCGAGTTGGAACAACATGAGAAAAAGCCGCTCGGGTTGGTGTTGTCGATCATTTCATATGTCTGGGGAACGATTGCGCTGTTGACGGGATTCTTCCTGCTCTTCCTGATCATATTGGGTCATTTGACCGCGTGATGGCGCAGAAGAAGTAATTGCAAATTAGGTCGAATTTGTTTAGTTTTTGATATAATGGAGAAATCATCGTGAGACATATCAAGCGAATTGGGGAGACGCCTCGGTTAGCGGAGGCGCTGTTAGCCATCGCGCTGTTGTTGAGCTTCCCGGCAATGCTACCGGCGTCGAGCAATGACGCATGCATGGAGTGCCACTCGGATAATACCCTGACGGGTTCGGACCGCGAGGGCAAAGAAGTCAGTATGTATGTGCATCTTGATTCGCTTGGGGCATCATTGCACAGCGGACTTGATTGCGTAGATTGCCATGCCGACTTGGCCGGAGTGACAGAGTTCCCGCACAGTGATTCACTCAAGCACGCGCAGTGTGTGACGTGTCACGACGATGTCAACAGCATCTTCATGACTTCAGCACATGGCCTGGCACTGGACAATCCGAATTCGCCAAATTGCCAATCATGTCACGGTAGCCACAGCATACTGCCGCAATCGAACCCGCTGTCATTGACTTCAGCGAAGAACCTACCGAATACTTGTGCGACCTGCCATCACCGGATCGCTCTCAAGGAAGATGAGGATATCCGGATTGCGGATTCTTTTGACCGTTACATACGCGGTATTCACGCTGAAGGAATTCAGAAGGGAATTGGCTCGGCGGCATCCTGTAATGACTGTCACGGAACACATGATATAAAGAAGGCTTCCGATCGCACTTCGATGGTCAACAAGCAGAATCTCCCCAAAACGTGCGCGAAGTGTCATAACGACATCAGTATTCAGTATTTCCGCGGGATCCATGGCAAAGCGTTGGAGGCCGGTATTCTCGACGCGCCGAACTGCACGGATTGTCACGGCGAGCATGAAATTCGCCGCATTGGGGATCCCGATTCGCCGGTGAATCAATCAAACTTAGCCGACTATGTATGCGGCAAGTGCCACAATGATCCGCAGTTGATGGAGAAATTCGGGTTTGCCGAAGGTCGATTCACGTCTTATCAGGACTCGTATCACGGATTGGCGATTCGCGGCGGATCGATCAAAGCGGCGAATTGCATTTCCTGTCACCGGGCCCACGACATTCTGCCTTCAACGAACCCAGCCTCTTCAGTGAGCAAGGCGAACATTGTTGAAACGTGTCAGACGTGCCACCCGAAGGCGAATCTTGCTTTCGCTACCAGCTACACACACAAGACGGCGCAACAGGAGTTCAATCCGATCGATCGCTGGGTGCGGTTTGCCTATATATTGGCGATTGTGCTGGTAATTGGCGGGATGCTGGCGCATAACGGAATCATCCTCGGTGCTTTTGTTGTGCAGAAGCACCGGCAAAACAAGGCGCAACCGACTGTGCTGCGTTTCACCGGCAATATGGTATTTCAGCATCTGGTACTAACAGTCGCCTTCATAACACTAGTCATAACCGGCTTCGCGCTGCGCTTCCCAGATTCGTGGTGGGTGAGCATTCTCAACGTATTCGGCATTTACGAAGACGCGCGCAGCGTGATACACAGAATCGCTGCGGTGTTCTTGATCTACATCTCGATTCACCACGGCTTGTTCCTGTTCTTCTCGCAGCGCGGCAAAGAGCAGCTACGCGGGCTGATGCCGGTCAAGCAGGACATTTCTGACATCTTCCAAAACGTGAAATTCCAT
>CAUJJY010000331.1 GCA_963205155.1 Candidatus Zixiibacteriota bacterium
CCTCTTTCTTGTGAAAAAATTCACTTTTATGGCTATTTAGGGCTGCGAAGTTGCTGAATTAGTACTTATCGCGGTCGGTAAACGAAGCAGGTACCTTAGTTGGCCATCTTGATTACGGCCAGCTTTTTGATGCTTTCCACATCCTTAGCAGTTCGTACTTCAAGGCGCACGCCCCTGCCTTCGGCATATTTGGGCGCCTTGTCAATGATATCCAGCACACAATCAGGTAATTTGGCTGCATGCGCCGCCGCAACCGCCTTTTCACCCAGCGCAAATGATGCGAGAAAATAGCCCTCACACGGGGTCATATAAAGGACCGCCCGCTTCTCGCCTTTGAGCCGCAATCCCCAGCCTGTGCTTTTGCTCGCATAGCCCCATTCCGGTGATATCGGCGAGTATTCCTCCACGACATGGTCGCGCAGAGTACACCACAACTTATAGGTCTTTCCGAGCACCTCTTTGAGATCAGCCTCTTTCGGAGGATGACCCTTGTCGTCAAAAATGCTTAGCGCCACATAACCTCACTCAACGACTCATATCGAGAACCAAGATCTCTTAGGAATTGTCCTCGTCTTCTTCGGTCACCGTTTCCACCTGGGGAATCTCGCTGTAACACTTCTCACAATAGAAGTCCTCGTCGGTAAGAAACGTATGCTCCGGTTCCAGAACAGTCCCGCACTTGGCACAGACTGTCTCCGGCAGTCCTTCGCCCAATAGACGGACCTCTTCGACTTCGGGTCTGTCGCCGGGACCGATCTTGGGAACGCTGTCACCATATCCATACATCTTCGCCAACGGATCATTCACCAGTTCTGTCGCCACGGCCTCTTCAGGAACATCTGCCAAACTTGCGTTCACATCAATTTGCCGCCCGGTCAGCGAATGGACCTCATCGTCGATAGATATTTCTGGATAAGGCACCGCTTGACTCGTACCGCATTCGGGACAAGTGAAAGTGCCTTCATTAAGTTCCTGCCGCTCGATGGTCAGATGCTCGCCGCACTTCTCGCAATCAACATCCATGGTGGGAAACGGAAACTTCGCCAGACGATAAGCCCTGATTTGTGCTTCATCAATCCCGCGTTCGAACAAAGCTGTTCGAAGCAATCCCTGTGCTTCCAGCGAGTATTCTTGCAACTCAAAAGCCGCAGAATGAATCAAGTAAGACGAATCGAGTTGGCGAAACCGTTCCAGAATTTCATTTGTCATGAGAATCCCTCTTCGATAAAGATACGCATTTGCCGGCCCTAGTCAAACTCGTACTTCGTCTCAGCGGGAGTCTGTTCGTAACCGACTCTGCCAATCACAATGTCCGCCCTGATATAGCTCTCGCTCTTCATCGGCGAGCCGTGCAGCCGCCGCAACATTGCCAGTTGTCCGGTGTGTGTCAGGGCATCGGCAATGGGACCCTGTACCAACTTCGTTAATTCAAAATTGGAGGGCAGTTCGGAAGCGAGGTAGTCATCGAATTTCTTGAGACTGACGAAAAAGCGTTTGCATTCTTCTTGCCACTCTTGTGGTTCCGCGGCCTGCCACTTGGGTTCGCCGATTGAGATACTCAATGCCCAATCAAACAGGTCTCCCAAATGTGCGACAATCTGTAAGGGCGTCTTGCTCTTGGCGTCGGCTTTGAAGCCGGCAAACGATTCCGGGGCGCCGCGAAGAGTTTTCGATGCGCGATATGCCAGAGTAGCCAATAGATGCCTGATAATTTCCCGGTCGGTCATTGACATGTTCTGATTCCTCCACTGCTGGTACGTAGATGTTAACTTTCCTTGATAGCGGAGCCAAATCCTGCGGGCAATCACATTCTTGAAGTGATGAGAGCCGAGGCGGGATCGAACAAAAAAACCCCGGATGAAAACCATCCGGGGCTTTGATTTGAGTACTCTGATCCCCTTTATTCGCTGATTCCGTACTTCGAGAAGTGGTAGATCGCTAACTGCGGCGACGGTTGCGCTGCAGTTTGTTGAACTTCCCACAAACCGGTGGACGGATTGAAATAAAAGAGTACGGAACTTGAGCGACTCGTTACATGTGTGTTGGGCTGCACGTAAAGCGGGTACCTGAACTTCGTACCATCGGGACCGCAATCAAGCATCCAGAATTCGCCAAATGGCGCCTGGTACTTGGTGACGCGAATGGTCAAGGTCATCGAGCGGCTCACGGCCATATATGGAAGCGAGAAACCGATCTTCTCGACACCGTGTACCATGTCGATCTGCGTGCCGTAAGGACTCACAACGCAGACTAATGTCGTGTCGAACCGAATCGGGCAGTCGAGGATATTGATTCCCGACCCGCGTTGCGGCCCGTCGTCGTTATAGGTCATGTTGAGCCAATCAAGTTTGTCCTGGGTCGAATCAACATTGGGGGCGGTGCTCTTTGTGGTACAGCCGCCGATTACAACCAGGGACAAAGAGATAACCAGCAGCGTCAGTAGTGCTGGAACGTACCGTAGATGACGCCGTAATCTCTTCAAGCTTCCTCCTTCGGGGTCAGCCCGACCCCAGTTCGAATGTGATTTCTCTTTCAGGGGTGACTATTGCAAACGAGCGGCCAGACTGTTTCAACTCGTTACATTTTCGGTACTGCACGATATCTCTTTGAAATTGAGTGCTTTACGAGGTCGGTTTTCGTTCAATGATTGAGCACAGCATTTGAACAGCGGCTTTTTGGGCTAAAAATATGGGAATGTCCCCACGCCTTGTAGGTGGGACACGACACTTTTACATAAACTGGGTACACTTCTTACCCAGTTTGTGGGTATCAAGTAAGCTGGTGGAGAATGTCAATCAAGACGAGACGGCGAATACCGCCGCAAGAAGCCACTCGAATCAACAAATCCATTCGTTGGGCGGGGTACACGGTTTGGGCGAGTACAGGTTCCTCTTAGCGAAGCTTCCAACCGGCGTCTCTCAACAAAAAATGGACAACTGCCGCAAAGCAGCCTTGATGACCGTTGCTCGGAAACGGAACTGCGAATCCGCGATTGATGACATTGTATTCTTGCTCTTCAAGGAGGGGACCGATCTCACGGTAAACGTTGGGCTTGACTATCAAGATTGGCGTTCCCTTTCGTTTGATGGTGGTTCGCAGCAACTTGAGCAACTTCGGAAAGTCGTGTCTTATGGTTTCGCGTTTCGCTCGGTCTGAACGACCATCGTTAAGAGGTGTATAGGTAGCGTCCAAGAGCACGATACCCGCATGCCTTAGCGCAACGAGACCCGCCTCCTTCGTTGAAGGTTCAATCTTCAGAATATCCGTCATCACTGCTCTGAAGAGTGGTTCACTGGGCTCGCCGTTTACATCATAGAAGTACTTTCCCGATATCGGTGGCGATTCGGCAATGAGAATGAGCCGAGGTATCGCCGGAGTAAATCGCGAGCGGAGGCGATGATAGTGGGAAGGAGAGTGCATAGTCGGTACTAAGTCTTGACGTCTTGCTTTAGGTGTGGGCAACGGACTTTGGCCATCCACTAATCACTCAACCGTTTCTATATATTCGTCAAAGTGACTCTTCAAATGGTCATTCAGTGCATTTACTACGGTACTTGCGCACGCAGAGTACGCCTCATCCAATGCTGCAAATTCTCCTTCAATTGCCTCTCGAACAAACTCTCCGATGGACGAAATTGGCGATCGCCGCTTTGAGTTCCACATAACATCTGCCCGTTCCAGAATCCCGACCTGCTCCAGGAGTCCAAACACCTTTAGTGCTTCCGTTACTTCGTCAACTCGCACATCTGACTGATTGCAGAAGTATTGTAAGTGACCACCGTTTTGAACCTCGGAATCATAACGAAAGAGTAGTTGTGCCCTCCGTTGAACGGCTGTTAAGAACTTTGCGTCTCCCATAGCCAGAATCTCGATAAAGGTATTCCATCCGTGGTACGGGTCCGCAATCAGCGCTTTGCGACTTACTCGTTTGATCATATCCCTAACGAACCTGCCTATTGGGGCGTACTACGCGGTTTCTCATGATTGCATACTGCAATCGTCAAATCGAGTTCCCCCCTACTCCATCATCAGCACGACCTTTGCTGAAGGCTGACTCCCCGTCGCAAACATGTCGACGGCTTCAAGGAACTTCTTGAACGGATAGCGGTGCGTAATCACCGGGCGCGGATCTACCATGCCGCCATCCAGAAGCGCCTGCATCTGATACCAGGTCTCGAACATCTTGCGGCCATTGATACCTATCACGGTCGCGCCTTTGAAGATGATGGCTTTGTTGACATCGATCATCACCGCATCAGGCGGAATACCGAACATCACGAGAGTACCGGCT
>CAUJJY010000332.1 GCA_963205155.1 Candidatus Zixiibacteriota bacterium
TGATCGGTGATCTCAAGGGGAAGAATCTCATCTATTCTTCGCCTATTGTTCGTTTGCGCCAGGAGTTTGATTTGCGCACGAACAAGCGTCCGTGTAAGGCATATCCGGGCAATCCGCTGAATTTCAAGGAAGGCATTGATATCACTGTCTTCCGCGAGAACACGGAAGATCTTTATGTCGGCGTTGAATACTATCCGATTCCCAAGGACCTGTCGGCATTAATGACGAGCCACAACAAGAAGATGAAACGCTTCGCGGAGATGCCCGAGGGCGAGGTTGCGATGTCGTGCCGGTTGATTTCCAAGACGGCTTCGAGGAATATCATCCGTGATGCGTTCGAGGAAGCCAAGAAGACCGGCAAGAAGGCAGTTACCATTGTCGAGAAGCCGAATGTACTGCGGGAGACTTCCGGAGTGTTTGTCCGCGAAGGGCGCAAGCTGCACAAGGACTATCCCGGCATCGAATTGTGGGAGACGAATATCGATGCGATGTGCATGTGGCTGATCAAGAATCCGAATGACTATTCGATCATCGTGACCAGCAACATGTTTGGCGATATCATTTCAGACCTGTGTGCACAGCTGGTCGGCGGTCTGGGATTTGCGAGTTCCGGCAATATCGGCGACAAGTATGCCGTATTCGAACCGACGCACGGCTCGGCGCCAAAGTATGCAGGACAATACAAAGTCAATCCGGTGGCGACGTTTTTGGCGGCTAAACTGATGCTGGAATGGCTGGGTGAGACAAGCCAGGCTAATCGTTTAGAAACGGCGATTGCGGAAGTCATCAAAGAAGGCAAGGTTCGCACATACGATATGGGCGGCAAGTCTTCGACGATGGATGTCGCCAATGCTGTGGCGGCGAAGCTGTAATCTTCTAAATATCGATATTCAACTATCACGAGCGGATGTAATTATTCGCTCGTTTTCTTTTCTTCTTCTGCCAATGAGTGCCGTTCCTGAACCGCCTGCAAGAGTGAACCAAATTCGGCGCCCAAGAGCACGACAAATGCCGAATAGTACACCCACAGAAACAGCAGGATCGCCGAGGTAAATGAGCCATACACCGTGAATGCCTGCCCGAAGTGACGGACATAATAGTCAAAGAGCAGTTTTGCTGCTTCCCACAATAGCGCTGCCAGGAGCGCTCCATAGAATGAACTCCGTAAGTGACCCCATCGATTAGGCAGGAGATAGTAAATCCAGGTGAAGAGCAGGGTGGATATCAACAATGGAGCAAGGAAAGAAATCAGCGCCCCGAGTACCGGCACGTCAATGATCGATATCTTCAGATATGGTATCTGACCGCTCTGCAGTGCACGCATGATGGATGTCAGGAGAATTGAGACGAGCACGAAGATCATCATCGTCGGGATGCAGACAAACGCAATGAGCTTTGATGCCCAAAAGGATCGGCCACGGCGACAGCGCCAGATCTTATTCATGGCATACTCGGTGACGTCAAAGACTTTTGAGCCGGCCCACAAGAGTCCAATGATTGCAATGAATCCGTAGACGGTTTCGTTGCGCGATGTGTTCTTGAAGGCCTCCAAGGAAGTCGCGGCAGAGCCGGGGAAATTTTGCGCAATGAAGGCGAGCACGTCTCTTAGTGCGGTTTCGGAGGAGGCCAGGACATGTCCGAGCACCGATGCGGCCAAGAGCATAAACGGCAGGAACGAGAGAATCGCAAAAAACGAGATTGATGCGGCCATCGATGAGGTGCGGTCGAGCGAGAAGGTACGCCGGAGGATCAGAACCGCGAGTCGCCAGCCTCCTCGGATCAAGATTCATCTCCCGACAAGAGCAGTCCGAATGGCTTCAGTGACTCGACATTGTCGCAAAAGACTTTGACTGCTGCAGTGATTGGCACGGCAAGAATGATTCCGACTGCACCCCAAAGCCAGCCCCAGTATATCGTCGACACCAGTTGGGCAAGCAGGCTAATATTCAGCGTGCCTTGCAGCATTCTTGGGGTGATTACGTACGATTCAACCAGTTGCACGGCCAGAATGAATCCCAGCACCAACAAGACGGCACTCAATGAATTGAATTGCACGAAAGCCATGATCATCGGGGGCACCGCGCCGACGTAAGCGCCGACATAAGGAACAAGATTGAGTATGGCAGCGACCGTTCCCCATATGTAGGCATACTTGATACCGCCAATCAACAATCCGATCGAGAAGACAATAGCGAGTCCGACGGTGGTAATGAATTTGACCCAGATGTAACCAGCGATGCGGCCAGAGACTTGATCAACCATATCGGAGGTCGCTCTCGACCTGCCGGAACCGAAGATATTTCGTAGGCGGCGATGATAAGCAGGTTGTTCGATTAAGACAAAGATCGTGAGCAGAAAGACCAACACGGCTTGCCCCAGAAAGCTCAAGACCGAGCCGACACCTTTGAAAAAATATTTCGGGACCGATGATAGACTGGTGATATCAATCTTCTTCAGCAATTCATCGACTTTGGTGTTGACGAGTGTGTCAAGAATAGCCGGCATCTCCGGGAGTTTCTCCACTCGCAGTTGCTGGAATTGAGCCCAATACTCCGGCACAGTGGAAACAAAGTCAGATCCTTCGCCGTAGATCAGCAAACCTACGAGCGAAACCAGAATGACGGTTAGAAACACGACCAACAATACCGAGACTACGTGAGGGACTTTCCACTTCTTCAGGCGGGCAATCACCGGCCACAGAACGTAGGCCATGGTTATTGCCATGACTGTCGGAACCAGTACAACCGCGGCAAAATAACAGAGCGCAGTGAAAGCCGAGAGCGCCAGAATCGGTATCGCAATTTCATTTAGCGAAAGGCCATTGTCTTTTTCCATATCGTTACTCTCCGATCAGTTTCAAAAAGTCAGATTCTGAAAGCATCGCTATTTTCAAGCGCGCAGCATCGTCGGCTTTGGAGCCCGGATCGACACCCACGATAACATAGTCTGTTTTTTTCGATACGCTCGAAGACACTTTGGCGCCAAGGTCGAGCAATTTCTTCTTAGCCTGATCGCGCGAGTACTTTTCCAGACCACCGGTGATGACGAAGGTCTTGCCGGTGAGCGGCTTTGGGCCAGATGCGGACTCGTAGACAGGGAACTGCTTCCACGTTGATTTGAGTTTCGCAATTACAGACTGATTTTGGTTATTCGCGAAGAAGTCGACAATGCTTGAGGCGACGATGTGTCCGATACCTTCGACGGCGCTAAGTTCCTCCGGTGGGGCAGTTGCGATAGTATCAAGCGAGCCAAATGAAATCGCCAACACGCGCGAGACGTGTTCGCCGACGTTGTTGATGCCGAGTGCGGCGATCAGGTGCGGTAAGTCGGCACTTTTGCTCTTTTCGATCGAAGCGAGAATATTCTTGGCGGATTTTTCCCCCATGCGTTCCAACGCCGTGAGTTTGGCCAACTCTAATGTGTAGAGATCGGCGAAGTCGCCGATGAGCCGGCTTTCGAGCATCTGTTCGATCAGTTTCGGACCCAGGCCGTCGACATCGACGCCGCCCTTGGAAGCGAAGTGGATGATTCGCTCGGCGACTTGTGCCGGGCAGGAGAGATTGGGACAACGGTGGACGGCCTCGCCTTCGATGCGGTCAACCTCGCTGCCACAGACTGGGCAATTCGACGGCATCTTGAACGTCTTTTCTTTGCCGGTGCGCTTGGTGGATAGCGGTTTGACGACTTCAGGGATGACGTCACCCGCGCGCTGAATGATGACATGATCGCCGATGCGGATGTCTTTGCGGATAACCTCGTCATAGTTGTGCAGTGTCGCGCGTTTGACTTCGACGCCGCCGACGCGGACGGGTTTGAGCCATGCGACGGGCGTGAGTGCGCCGGTGCGACCGACCTGGATGACGATATCTTCGACGATGGTCTCTTCCTGTTGTGGAGGAAACTTCATAGCAATGGCCCAACGGGGCGAGCGCGAGAGTTCGCCGAGTTTCTGCTGTTGGCGGAAGGAGTTGACCTTCACGACCATGCCGTCAATGTCGTAGTCGAGCGATGCGCGCTTCTCATTCAAGTACTCGTAGCGCTTGAGGACTTCTTCGGCGTAGAAGCGCAGTTGCGCTTCGGGCGTGACTTCGAATCCGAGTTTGGTCAGAAGACGCAGGAGTTCCCACTGATTGCCGATTACGATCCCTTCGAGTCTGCCGACGCCGTGGGCATAAAAACGCAACGGCCGCGAGGCGGAGATTGATGGATCCAGTTGCCGAAGCGAGCCAGCAGCGGTGTTGCGCGGATTGGCATAGAGCTCTTCGCCTTTTTGCTCACGTTCGCGGTTTAGATGGGCAAAGTCGGGTTTGGTGATGATGATCTCTCCGCGGACCTCGAGGAGGGTGACCTTCTTGTCCGGCAGGCGAAGAGGTATATTCTTCACGGTTTTGAGGTTGGCCGTGACATCCTCGCCGGTGGTGCCGTCGCCGCGAGTCAGACCGAGC
>CAUJJY010000333.1 GCA_963205155.1 Candidatus Zixiibacteriota bacterium
ATCGGCGGGACCTTCAACCCACGATTCCTCGGAACCGCGCATGGTGCTGCGCAGACCGGAAAGTGTGTAGTCGATAGCGTCGCGAATGCGCGGCAGATTTTCCGGCTCGAGATAAGCATCAAAGAGAACATCGTCGAGCCAATCAAGCGCCATGAGCCCCTCGGCCTGCGTGCTTCCCGATGTGCGGACAACAAGTTCGGCGCGTTGGGTACGGTAGTTGACGCTGGTGTAGGCAGAAAGTCCGGAGATTTCCGAGCGCAGACGGCTTTGCATTTGGTCGAAAGTTAGTTTGCCGCTGTCGGCAATCACGCCGATGTCGGTCAAAATCGTTGGCAGAGCGGCGATATAGATTAACTCGTCTTCGGGAACGACATCGAGATTGAACGCCAAGCCGACGGTGGCATTGGTGATGTTTTCAAACTTGGAAGCTACGACCGGAACTTTGCCGGCAATGGTGTCGACAACGTATTTGAGCGGATCATCGAGTGTCATAGGAGGATTCTCGACGAAGCCGGGCAGTTGAATAGTCGCGGCTACCGAATCAAGCTCGGCGGTTTGCGCATCGTATTCGGCTTTGAATTGTTGAATCGCCTCGTCGTCCGAAGCAGCAGAGTAGATGACTTTGAGGTTGGCGATATAGGCATCGAGGCGCGCTTGGCGTTCTGCTTCCTGGCGTCCAATGAGTTCGGGATTGGCAACTGCGGCGACGGCATAAGGCGAGCTTTCAACCAGCCGCCAAGCGGCGATATAGTCGCGCCAAACATTCTTGCCGCTACCAAGTTGTTGGCGGGCAAAAGTGACTTCATCGGCAAATGCCAGTGAACGCCGGAAGCCACCGGTTTTGTGCAAGCGTTGGGTGTTGGTCATCCATTGCGCGCCGGAACTGCGTTCACCGAAACGCGGCGGTGAGTTAAGGAAGGTGCGGGTCGCACGCTCGCGCGAAGTTACGCGTTCAAGTGCCCGGCGGTTAAACTCCTGCAATTCGAGAGAGCTATCCGGCAACGCCGCGATCTGGCTGATTTCGTCGAGAATGACCTTGCGAATCGAGTCGATCATTTTAGGAGTACAAGATTCACGTTTGATTTCATCGAAGTAGATATGAATCGGGTTGCCCTTCTCATTGCTGACCCAGCTGCCGATTCCGGCAGCGCCGACGTCCATTTGGCGAGTTTGCGAGTCAACGAGCCGGCTGTGCAGGCGGGAGGTCTGGTCGCCGGAAAGGTTCTGCACAAGCAGTTCCAACAGATAGCGATCATTATTATTGAGGTTGTATTGTGCCGGCCATGAATAGACGAGCAAGCCGGGATCGCTGGGAAGTTGAGCCGGGAAATCAACCAGCTTGATGGTTCCGAGTTCAGCAGCAGCTGGTGCAGGAACCCGGTCGTTCAAGGATGCCGGATCGTTGATTACGACGGCATCGGGCTCGATGCGGTTAAGTATCTGCGAGAGTCGTTCAAGGCAAGTTGCGATCGAGATGTCATCGGCGATCGAGATAATCGCGCCCATGTTGTTGAGGTGATAGGAACCCTCTTGAAAGCGGCGGAGGTCGGCGGGAGTCATCGTGCGAATGGCCGGGGGATACCCACCCGATTCGTAGGAAAGCGGATGATTTTCGCCATAGACCATCCGCGCCAGTTGCAGCATCAGTTCGCCCCACGGACTTTCGAATGAGCGAACCATTTCGTTGTAGACAGTGCCTTTCTCCTCAAGCCCGATAACGCCGGAAGCCTGGTCGACTGTCAGTCCGACGTGGCAGACTTCGCGTCGGATTTCTTCGTCGGAGTAGTTGGGATGAACCAGCGCGTCGAGTTTCGTTTCGAACAGCTTGAAGAAATTCTCGGTACCGGAACCGCAGTTGAAATGGTAACAGGTCTGGAGTTGCATCGTGAATGCCGAACTCTCGCCGAGAAGCATGTCTTCCATGGAAGCCACATAGCGACCCTTGGTGCCCTTCCCTAACAGAAGATGCTCGCAGGTGTGCGGTTCACCCTGGTCTGACGGCGGAAGTGTATTGAACCACATGAAGGCCTGGGGGAGGGATTGAATGGTGAAGAGATCGGCGACAAAGCCGGAAGGAATATGGCGGAAACGCGCACCGATTGCGGTTTTGGCCTCGTTTTCATAGACGCATTCAGTTCGGAATTGTCCAAGTTGCTGGTCAGGTTTGAGATCATTGTAGCCGGTCGCAAGCGCGACCGCCGTGAGCAGCAACATCGTTGCTGTCAGCAGCAGGACGGTTAGTTTCTTGTTGTACATGAGTCTTCCTCTATGGCGCCACGGTAACACCGCAGCAGCTTGCTCGAAGTAATAGTTCGTTGTCAATGTGGCGGCAAGATAACAGTCGGAGGATGATTCGACAACGGCTTTTGTACCGGTACGAGACCTGCCACAGCCCGCTGTTAAAGATTCCAAGCTAAATATTGACGGGAAGAGTTGATTCGATCATACTTCCCTTCACCATGTCTACAAACGTTGAAGGTCAGATTAGGATCCGGCCATTAAGTGAATCGGATTCACTTGAGGAACTCACCGATCTATTGCATCGGGCGTACCGGGTACTTGCCGACATGGGGCTGCGGTTTCTGGCGACTCATCAGGATGTAGCAACGACAAGACAGCGGGTATCTTCCGGGCATTGCTTTGTTGCCGAAGTTGACGACAAAGTGGTTGGCACCATTTGCTATTACGAACCGAGCCGCAAGACCGGGTGTGATTACTACAAGAAGAAGGGTGTTGCTCATGTTGGACAGTTGGCGGTCGAGCCGATGCAACAACGGCTTCGGATCGCGACACGGCTGATGTTGCACGCGGAAAATTTCGCCCGTGAACGCGGGATGCCTGAATTGGCGCTGGATACTGCCGAGCCGGCGATACATCTGATCGAGTGGTATGCGCGAATGGGCTATAAGATTGTTGGTCACCAGCAATGGGAGGTTACCAACTATCGCAGCGTGATAATGAGCAAAGTGTTGCAGGACAGCTAACTAACTCGGATTACCCGGCGGTCATTGGAAAAAAATGATCTGGTTGCAAAAAATCACTTGGCTATTTGGCCAAATGACCGATATTGTAGTTGGAAGGAAATATCATGGATAAGAAGACACAAGCACTATTTGAAGCGCGCGCAAAGGTCATCAAAGCAATGGCGCACCCAACGCGATTGTTCATGGTCGACCAATTGTCGCGTCGTGAACACTGCGTCTGCGAACTGACCGACATGATCGGAGCGGACACTTCGACGGTATCAAAACACCTGTCGATTCTCAAGAATGCCGGAATCGTGTCGATGGAAAAACGCGGTTCGCAGGTGTTCTATCAACTGCGGGTCCCCTGCATACTCAATTTCTTCGGTTGCGTTGAGGGCGTGCTGAAATCATCCGCCCGCGATCAGATGCAGTTGGTGAAGTAGCATTTTTTTGCGCAAGCATTTGGCGATTTGACCAAATGACAGACAACAAGGATTCACTTAGGCGATTTTTATGACTGTGACCTGGAAATCGGAATGGAAAATGCTGGCGTTGATTGCGGCAGTGTTTTCGGCGTTTTACTTCCTCCCCGTCGACGCGCCACGCGTCGGAAAATCACTTCAAGAGGCACTGGCGCTCACGCAGTGGTATGCGAAGGAGCATGTGCTGCTTTGCCTGATACCGGCCTTCTTCATTGCCGGGGCAATTGGTGTATTCGTGCGCCAGGAGTCGGTGATGAAGTATCTTGGCGCCAAAGCCAACAAGGTGTTGGCATATGGAGTGGCATCGGTTTCGGGAACGATTTTGGCTGTTTGCTCCTGCACGGTGCTGCCG
>CAUJJY010000334.1 GCA_963205155.1 Candidatus Zixiibacteriota bacterium
CACGTTGCAGATAGTCTGCGGTTTCAGTTCAAGAGAAATAGCATCTGCCTATTTGTGCAGTCCGGAGACCGTAGCTAAGAGAATCGCGCGTGCTCGCACGCGGGTATTGGGGGGTCAAAACGGAAAACTTTTCCCCGACAACAGCCTGCTTGATTCTCGAATCGATTCGGTGTTGGAGGTCATTTACCTCCTGTTCAACGAGGGCTACTCGACCTATGACCACGAGCAATTGGTTCGCTTTGAGCTCTGCGCCGAAGCCTTGCGCATTGTCCGGGCGCTCGCATCCGCCAAATGTAGTGCCCAACCAGCATGCAACGCTTTGGCCGCGCTGTTATGCCTTCAGTCGGCCAGGTTGACATCACGTCAAGGGAATCTGGGAGAGCTCATTCTGCTGGAGGATCAAGACAGATCACGCTGGGACGGGCAGCTGATTGCCGAAGGCATGGATAATTTGCAGAAGGCGGCCATCGGCGAGGCTCTAAGTCGCTACCACCTGGAGGCCGGAATCGCAGCATGCCACATATCAGCGAAGTCATATGGCGAAACCGACTGGCCGCAAATCGTCTATTATTATGACCGACTACTTGAGATTAGGCCCAATTTGATAAATCTCCTTAATCGATTGGTGGCGGTATCAATGGTTAAAGGACCCCAGTTTGCCCTCATGGAACTTAAGAAGGACCCATCATTTGAGCCGATTGAGAAATACCACCTATTTGAAGCAGTTGTTGCGAGTTTCTATCGCAGACTTGGCGATATGAACTCAGCCTCAAACCACTATCGACGCGCTTCTGAGACTGCCACAAATCCTGCAGTGCGCGACTTTCTCCAGGCTCGAATGGCTGAATGCCATCAATCGGCATCACGTGATCTCTCGGCTCAATCCTGAGAATAGTCTGGAACTTCGGCAAGATTCCATTAAAGTTCCCCTACAATTGAGTTTTATTGAACACGTTTGTCAAAAACATCGTATAATTCTCGTAAGCAGATTCGATGCTTAGCTGGCCTTGAGAGTCAATTCTCGTCTCAATCTCCAAAGATATCGCCGGCCGTACTTTCAGCACATTTGATCTTTTATTTAGTTCGCACTGAACCCCATTCAACATGGGGCACACAAGGAGTGTGTATATGATGAATGTTCTCATCTGCAGCCACGACGACGCATTTCGATCCGAATGCGCTGAAGTTCTGATGCTGGAGGGCTTAGCATCATATGAAGTCTCCGGCGAAGATGGCATTGCAAAGTATCTTGAGAGCCTTGGAAATGTTGATCTCGTCATCATGAATGCCGAGAAACCAAATGACGAGGTCCACCGAATTCTTGATTATCTATCGCAAATCAGACCGCGTGTGCGAGTGCTGCTCTCTTGCGACTCCTTCAACTATTGGGATGACTTCTTCACCTGGATGGCCGATCGCTGCCTGGTTACACCCGATGATATTGCGAAACTCAAAGATGACGTGGTGCAGTTGCTCGGAGGCAAGCCCTCTGAACCTCCAACTGCCGAAAGCGGAAATTTTGCAGTCGATTGGTCTTAAGAGTACAATACTGTCCCTGTTCGAACCTCCTCGCCTCGGTCCGAATCAAATCTGTTCTGCATACTTCAGGCCCAAAAGAGAACGGGCCGCACTTGGCGGCCCGCATCATTTGTGGATAATACTTCGTCAGAGACTACGGGCAGTTAGGCACCGGTCCTCCGGCAAAGATGTAATTGATCAACATCACAACATCTGAAATAGTCACGTTTCCAGTGCAATCCGCATCACCGGTCGACATCGGATCAGGTGCCGGTCCACCGGAGAAAATGTAATTTATTAGATACACTACGTCAGAAATTGTAATCGTGCCGCTACCGTCGGCATCTCCATCAATCCCAATTGGAGCCTGATTTACCGTAATCGAATAGCTGCGCTGTTGTACGGTCGGCGGAATGTTGGAGTCTTCACACTGTATCGTGAAATAGTAATCGGCCGGGAAGGTCGGAGTACCGGAAATGACACCAACAGTATCGCCCTCGAATCCCATGCCAAACGGCAAATCTCCGCCAAGAAACGTCCAATGATAAGGCGGAACTCCGGCGACGGCATATAGTTTCTCTGAATAGGGCACGGTATTATATGCATCAGGCAAAGAGGTCGTAACGATAGTCAACCCGAGTGGCTTTGTGGCAACTGTGCGCAAAATCCACTGGTCAGCATCGAAAATGACATTTGTAACTGAATCAGCAAAATGGAGATCATAGACTTGTGCGACGCCCTCATTCCAGATTACCGTATCGACGTTGCCACCAGTTGTGACAAACCGCGTTCGAATCGGCATTTTGAAATAGGTACCGGTATTCTGGATTTGCTGAATAAGATAAATTAAGCGGAAGCCACCCGAATCGGAGGGTTCGCATTCGTAAGCAATTTCGTAATCGGGCGATCCATTGCCGTAAATCCACTGGTTGAAGAACCATGACATATTCGTTCCCGCCGCATTGGAGACAATGGCCGAGAGGTTCTCGGTCGTAGCGGAACCATATTTATGTTCGGAATCGTAATAGTCCGCAATAGCGTGGTTGAAGAATACGCTGTCGCCGAGAACACCGCGCAGCATGTGCACCACCCACGAGCCCTTATCATAGACCAGATTACCGTCGAAGATATCATCGGTCAGTAGGTTTTCGACGTAGACCGTACCGGTGCCAACAAATTTCTGCGTCTGCATCCAGTTCTTATATGCGTTGAAACCATCCCGTTGCTCGAAAAAGAGCGCTTCGCTGTAAGACGCAAAACCTTCGTTCAGCCAAATGTGATTGAACGTATTGCAGGTGATCATATCACCCCACCATTGGTGGCCGGTCTCATGGGCAATCACCCAATCAGTGTAGAATGTCGGATTGTAGAACGAAGCGGTTTGATGCTCCATCGCACCGCCCCAGCCATAGTGAGCGTTGGCAGCTTTTTCGGTAATAAATGGATAAGTTCCCCATCGATTCGAAAGGGCATTTAGAACCGGAATCATCCAGGTCTCAAAGGAAGTCCTGGCATTGCTGTTTAAGGTATAGGAATAGACAGGCATTGACTGGCTGGCGTAATTCCAGGTCTGTGTCGATGTCGTGAAATTCGCGCAGGTAATGGCGACAAGGTACGTCGCGATCGGATAGTTGTGCTTGAAGTGTATCAATTTGCGACCCGACCCGTTCGCAACATCAGATACGATCACACCATTGGACATTGTCTTGTAAGTGTTCGGGTAATCAATATAAAGGTCGACTGAATCCGGCTTATCCAACGGATAGTCTTTGCACGGCCACCAGTAACGTGAACCAAACGGTTCACAATTCGTCCAGCACATTGCCGAACCGCCGACCGAACCAAAGTCCATACCTTGTTGGCCGGCTGTGTAGACCGGAGCACCGTGGTAATATACCGACATATTGAACTCGACATTCTGACCGATTGGAGTCGGTGTCGTAATGCTCAACAAGTCGGCCAAGTGACTAAACGATCCAGGAGTTCCGCCAAATCGAACGGAATCGACTGTCAAGGCAGTTGTCAAATTCAAATCGACGGCATTCAGTCCGGCTACCGTTGACTTAATCTTGTAGTCGACCCGACCAACGATCGTGCCGTTCGAGAAATTAAGATAGACATTGATGCCGTAATATTTAACGTCATAGTTTGCCTGGTTGCCATCCATGAACATCTTCTCGTGAAGGGAAGTCTCCCTAATCGCAGCCGCCTTGCCTGCAGACTTGGCTGCGTAGAACTCGTGTCGGAGTTCCTTTAGCTCCTGGATTTCGTCCGCCGTCAAATTCTTGTAATCGTAAATCCTCGCTTGGGCGAAGAGACCGCTTGATGTAAAGACCAAAGCAAGCAAAACCATTAGGATGCGTGGCATTATTCCTCCGAGAATGTATGCGAGGCCCGAATTGTGCTCGGTCGGGCGCTCTTCTGTTGATTATTTACCAGTGGAATCGTCAAAGTCTGACTTCGTCGCTATATCCCCGCCGATAATCGTCACAGGTGAGGCTTACGCAGTTGACGAAAGGATCGACATCCGGACTGAAGAATTTAGTGAGTAATGAGCAACTTCATTGTCGCTCATTAGTTTACAGTTAATAATACGCGCAAGTAGCGATTATGTCAAGTTAAAACCCCAGAATAGTGCTGTGCCGAAAAACATCGGTAATCAAACGAAACCAAATCCCTCGTTTTCCCGAAGAAGTCGCCCCATGCTCGATATATCGATCACAAAATCAAGTTTTGTGTTGCCTCGCCGATAGACCTAACAAGGCTAAGCGACCTAACATCACTTGCGAGCGTTACTTACACCCGCACGACGCATTGAGATAGGATATCATGCTCTCTCGTATTGAAGACAATCTGGCGATATTTGAGAAACGACTTTACGACCTTGAACTCAAGCTCGCCGACCAAGACTCCCAACTTGAAGATGTCGCCCGCATGGGCCTAATGATTACCTCGATTCTCGATCTCGAGAGCGTGCTCGCGGCAGTGATGGAGATGGCCGTCCGCACGGTTGGAGGCGAGGTCGGTTGCATAGTCCTGGAGGAGAACGGCA
>CAUJJY010000335.1 GCA_963205155.1 Candidatus Zixiibacteriota bacterium
CACCAAAATCGAATCGACCCCCTCTTGGGCGAACGTGCTCGCGCTTGTCGAGACAATGATCAGGCAGGCGATTCCCATGACTAAATTGAGTCTTTTCATTTGTACCCCACATGTGAAGTGATACCTAAATGAAGTCTCCGCCTTAAGTAATGTCAACGGAAAAGTCGATGTTATGCACGTTTCGAGTCGTGAAGATTCAGTGGAGATCATCAAACAAGTACGCCGCCGAGGTTGAACCTTCGGCGGCGTCTTCATTACCCCAAATTACTTAACTCAGCCTACTACAGTTCCGGGTTCTTTTCCCAGAGCAAGATCTTGATCTCGCCCTCGTGGTCGGGATTCAGCCAATCCACGTTGGTCAACGTGTCGGCTGTGTAGACGCTGCCGTCTTGATGGTAGCTGTTGCGGAACCACTGCAACTTGGTGAGTTTCGTCGGAATCTCCGGCGCCTCAATCCAATAATAACACAGGTAGCCGTTTTCGTCATCGAGGTTACCCTTGAAGGGTAATTCAACGGCGGCGAGTTCGGTCAGTGTCCGTTCGGTCAGTTTGTTGTCGATGATGCGGTCGACCCGGAGGTAGCCGACAATTGAATCGATACTGGCGCCGCTCGGATCGAAGACGATGCGGAGGTTGTACGTTTCAGTGTAGAAGTCTTCGAGTGCCTGTGTGTAGCTCTTCGTGGCGACATTGCCGTTCCATATCAGATCGCGCTGGTTGCTGGCACTGGCAAAGAGTAACCCGAACATTCGCGTGTACTTCGTGTCAAACCATCCAAAGGCGTTAAACTGCTCGAATTTACAGCGTTTGATTTGGTCGAGCAGGGAAGCGGTCGCAAAGGTCTTGGTGTTGCTTGAGTAGTCGCCGACTATAACCGCCACATCGCTGTTTCCGGCTACTTGCGGTACTTCCGCAACGATTACCGTGTCGTTCCACGAAACAATGCCTGTGGGGACACCGCTGAACGTTACTTGGCCGCCGTTCTTGCCGAATCCGACACCCCGGATAGTGACCTCCGTGCCCGGTTCGCCCTGTGTTGGAGTGAGCGACTGGATACGCAACGGATAGTGCGAGAAGACCACATCGAATCCGTCGAGGTACTTATTCGAAGCGTCGAACATCTCGGTTTCGACGGCAAACAGTGTGTCGCCGAAGCGAAGGTTGTCAGCGTAATCTTCGAGCAGGAAATCTTCTTTGTACAGCTTTCCCGTCTTTGCGTTAACAGTCACACTCTGCTCCTTGACCTGAAGCGCGGGAATCTTGTATGCACCGTTTATAACTCGGTATAGTGATGACTTCACATTCACCGTTGCAGGACTCGTCGAATTCATGTTCCAGACTCGGACTCCGCGCAGGTTGATTCCGGTAATGTCTCGCGGACGACCGGCAGAGCTCGTGAAGTTAAGTCCTGACTGCTTGGAGTGATCCCAAATGACTCGGTCGACGATCGCGTTGCCCCTCGTAAATGCCATCCCTTTTTCCAGACCGGCAATGAAGAGCGGATCGCGCTGACTATCCAACAACTCAATTGTCTGTAGGCTCCGATCGGCAGGTGGCGCTTCATTGATGCAGAATGTCGAGAAATAGTTGACAATGGTAACGGGCCAGATGTCCCAGAACTCGCTCTTCAATTGTGCTGTAGTCACAGTTCGGTAAGGTAGCCGCAGCTGCCACATTTGCGGGTCATGGTAGGTAAGGGTTATCACTTGATTAGGTCCGGGATTTGTTATCTCGTAGCCGACAAACAGCCCTTGATGCGTGTTCATGTTGGCGAGCACCGGATAACCCTGGCTTAATTTTTCTAGAACGTGGTTGATAAAATTGCTGTAGGTACAAAACGTGTTGTACTCACCCTTCTTGTTAATCAAGATTTCGGTCCAGGCCGCCAGATCATCCATCCGGCGCCAATTCAGGCCGTCGTCCGGACCGACCTTGGTGAAGTACAGCAGTTTGTAAATCTCTTCATAGGCGAAGCGGTTGCTGTAGCTCTTTAGCATCATTAGCCACGCCGCGGCCCAACAGGTGCCATAATCCTGTTCGTAATAACAATACTGCCCCGAAAACTTCTGCGTGACCGTTATAGGCGAACCAACTTCAATCACATAGTTGCCGTTCGGCACCGACCCAAAGCCAGCCGTCCGCTTGGAGGTCCCGGCTTCACTCAAATCGACGATCATGGTGTCGGCAGTGACATTCACCTGAACAGTCAGGTGAGTCAATTCTTCGTTATCGGACGAGCGATAAGCCGCACCTATCAAAGATGTGTCTTGATCCGTCGGTAGAGGAATACGCAGGTAGCTCGCATCCAACGCACCTTCTGCTTTCACGTTGAGGACGGTCTGACATTCGTGAGCAAAGTTCTTATCTTCGCCAAACTGCGACAATTCAACCTTTACTTTGCCGCTCACCGCCCCGGCGGGAATCTCTAGCGCCATGCCGTTCTTAAGTGAGAGTGTTGCTCCGGTTTCGGTGACCTCGGTGCTGACCTGATCAACCACTGTCGGACCAACGGGAGGATTGTCGTCCGGACTATTGGATGAAGAAGAGCAACTATCTATGGCAAACGCCGCAAGCAAAATGAGAAGTAGGATTGGCATCGCCTGCCGGCGTATTTTGGGGGTTTTCATCTGTGTCTCCTTTCAGCGAATGCGAAGCAACCGGTTGTAATTGTCATCGTGGCGGGAACCCCAGCCGCCTACTAAGATAGAGCAAACCATCAATAAAGCAATCTGAAAATAGAGGAAAAACTATACGTTACTTTTTGCCGGGATGGATCAACGAATAAAGCAGGTCGCCCGAGGGATATTGTCGGTAAGGTTACGTACTAAGGGGTTAGTCTGGAGCCTATTGATTCTGATGGTTCATTGGAGTGCACTTTCGCCCGCTCTGTCCCCCGGTCCAATTCTTTGCGCACTGCCGTCGCGATGGCCCGGATCGTAAGCGGCTTCTTCACAAATGCACCGGCTCCGCAGGCTTGCATCTCGTTTACCCGGTCGCTTTCCGAAAAACCGGAAACGATGATCGCCCTCTGCCCGGGACAAATCTCAAGGGCTTGCCTGAACGTTTCGGAGCCATCGATGCCGCCGGGCATGATCATGTCAAGCAACAGCAGGTCGGCTGTCGCTTGCCTAAGCAAATCGATAGCCTCTTCACCGCTTGAAGCCTGTGCAGTCCTATAGCCAAGTTTGCTCAAAATTCTTGCCAGGACTCCGCGCTGCATGGCGTCATCATCGACAATCAGGATACTCTCCGAGCCGCCCTTGATTTCCTCTGATCGTTCGATGGTCTCCTGCTCCCGGCATGCTGGAAGATACAAATAGAATTTCGTCCCTTGACCAACCTTGGAGTTGAGGTCCACGAACCCGCCGTGATCCTTGATGACACTGTCGACAACACTCAATCCCAGCCCCGATCCGCGCCGCCGGTCCGCCGTCTTCATCGTGAAAAACGGCTCAAAGATTCTTTGCAGGATGTTTTCAGGCATGCCGATCCCGGTGTCGGCGATGGTAATCTTGACATACTCCCCCTTCGGCACACGACCGTAGCCAACCGTCACGTCGTCGGCATAATAGTTCTCGGTGCGGATTGAAATCTTGCCTACATCGTTAAGCGCATCGTGCGCATTATGAAGCAAATTGCTGATTGCACGGCGAATCTGTGCAACTCCACCCTTGACACTCATGAGGTCCGGCGACAAATCGACTTCGCAGATTACGGTCGCCGGCAATGGCTCCAGTTCTTTCAGCGATTCCTTGATAATCGAATTCAGATTGAGCAATTCAACGGAATAATGACCACGACGGCCAAGGGTCAACAGATCCTGATTGATAGCCGCGATTTGGTGTGCAGCGCTTTCGATAGCGTTTAAGTATTCATAGACATCGTTATTAATCGGTATCTCGCCGCGAATTAGTTCGGGATACGCCATAACGGGACCCAGAAGATTATTGAAATCGTGCGCCACCTGACCGGCTATTCGACCAACGGTCTCCAGACGCTGTGCCCGCGCTTCCAGTTCCCGGAGTCGCTTAGTTTCGGTGATATTAAGCAGGTTACACAGTACCGCGCATCGACCGTCCCACTCGATGTAGGACGCGGCAACCTCGAAATCGATCTGTGTTGCTGCCCGATTCACGGCACGGACTGCGATCTGGCGGGCCTGTGATCTCTGATTGCCGCCTTCCTTTAACAACACTTCCATTGCCGGTCGATCGTCGATATGAAACTGCGCCAACGGGTCCGATCCTGCCAACTTGTCCGCCGAACATTCGAGCAGTTTTGCCAAAATTGGATTGGTGTACTTGATCAAGCCATCCTGAACAATCCAGATTCCAGTCAGCGCGTTCTCGCTCATGGCACGAAAACGATCTTCGCTGGTCTTGAGCATCCGCTCGCTCTCACGCTGGCGGAGAATCTTGATCAGCTCGACTGCGAGCAACTGAAGATGGGTAGCATCGATTTCGTCGTAGGCATCTTCTTTGTTGCCCACCCCGAACACCAGTCTCACCTTGTCGCCCTCCATCACTGGCACGCTCAAGAATCGGCGCACCGGTGAATGACCTGCTGGAAGCCCTTTCTGGTTGGGCGAACTCGGAAAGTCATTGTAGATCACTGGCCGGCCTTGCCGTATGCAGTCAACCCAGTTTCCAGCCACCTCGATCGGGTAATGTGTGTCATACGCTGCAGTGCATCCCTTGAGCGCTTCACCATTCCAAGCAGTGAGAATAATCTCCTTTTGATCGTCGGAGATCTTATGGAAGAATCCGATCTTGCTCCTTGTTAGAGCAACCGCCTGATCCATAGCGTAATCACAGAACTCACGGTCAGGCAACGAAACTGCTTCTCCGTAAATTCGCACCAGAATAGAATCCAGCTGCGCCTTGCGCAGTTCTCGCTGTTCACCCCGTACCCGCTCGGTGACGTCTTCGATAACGGCCATCGAACGCAACACAGTACCATCGGCGTTCTTTTCGGAGATTGCGGATAGCAGGACATCCATAATCTCACCGTTCTTTTTCACGAAGCGATAAGGCACTCGGTGGCATTCACCGGTCCGCATGAATTCCGGCAGGATGACTTCTCGCGCGAACTGTGCCGACTCGGTTGTGAGAAATTCAGTGGATCGGTGCCCAATTACCTCATCCAACTGATACCCCATCTTGTCGAGCCAGCAATCGCTCACACTCACCAGCCGACCCTGGCTGTCAATCGAGTGCAGCATTGCAGGAGTTGAGTGATAGAGACTGCGGTACCGCGATTCGCTTTCACGTGCGGCGTTCTCCGCCCGTCGCCGCTGTGCGATCTCGGACTTCAGCGGCTTGAGCACAACAAAATACAAGCAGGGCAGAATACAAAGTGCCGCCAATGACGCATCGAATATGATCGTTGTCCATGCGCGGGTCAGGGAAAGTACCGGCAAGAGGACCATGAGCAGTGCCTCGACAACGAAGATCGAGATGAACATCAAGACCACCGCACGCCGAAGCAAGGGCCGATACTGGCGATCCGACAATGCCGATGCGGGTTCGACTTCGCTGTCCGCCGTGATTTGATGGTTGGACTTGTCCTTGTCGATGATGCCGCCGACAATCTTCATGGAGTCTCCACGACTGTGTGACTTCGATACGGGCTCGTCTGTTGTCTGGTTGTTACTGCCTTATTGAAATATTATCGACAAGGCGGTAGACATAGTTGAGTACTGCAGTGCCAAATACTGGAAGATTGTCGGGCTCGATTTGTCTCGCACTGTTATGGCTATACACCCCTTGGCTTTGCACCCATCCAGACCGGCATCACGCGCGATAGGACATAAAGAATGACAAACGGCATTATCAGCATGGTGGAAGCCACCAGCAGACCTTCAATTCCGAACAATTCCAGTTTGTAAATTGTCAAGCCGCGTAGCGACTTCGAGAACAATTGCCCGCCGATCACGACATTCCAACGCGTGCTGAAAATTCCGATTTGCACCAGAACCGCACAAATGAAGTAGAGCAGTCGGCGCATCTCGTCTTGCATCCGCGCAAATCGTGCCACCGCAAGTCCAACCAGTGGGACGGCGGATCCAATTATGATCTGGGTGACAATTAAGCTGATGAACAAACGACTGCTGATCATCTGCGAAAGAATGTTGATCGATTCTTCCGATTCGTACAGCCTGTGTACAAAATCGAGAAGTTCAAGCGAGAAATCGACAATCATCGCATAAAGCAGAAACTCGCCCAGTTTGTTCAGGCACGACATGTCGATCTGCCGCCCCCGCAAGAGCGACATCAGCAGGTACAACAGCAAAATGATCGCAATACCGGAGACTATTGCCGAGAACAGAAATACGATCGGCATCAGTACACTGCTCCACCACGGATTGGCTTTAACCGATCCAAAGATGAATCCTACGTACCCATGAAGCAGAAACGCCGAGGGAATACCAATGATCGTGATCACCCGACCGATCTTCTCATCCCAGGCCAGCGCTTTCGGCGAAATGTCGGTCGCCCCCAATGTAAGAATTTTATAGACAATCTTGCGCCACCCACGGCTGCTATTTGACCACACTACGAAATCGTGGCGATAGTCGAACCAGATTTCGAGCAGCAGAACCACCATCAAGTACCAGGCATAAACAAATCCAAACATGGCCATCGCCGAACTGGTGTGAGGCGTCAAGAACATCTCCAGGGCGCGCTCCGGTCTTCCCAAATGTGCTAACAATGGCAGCGGCGCCACGATTAGAAACGCGAGCGCTCCCAGTAGCGATAGGCGGTATACCGGCTGCAACGCCTTCACTTTGAAAACCCGTTCCAGTGAAGCCAAAATAAATGCGCCCGCGACTAACCCAGTAAGATAGGGGTAGACTACGATTAGTATGCTCCAGTGCAGTTCATACTCATTGGGATAGATGTAACCGGTCACTCCCGATAGCGTCTCGCCCGCAGTTGCTAATAAGTCCATCATATCCTATATCACCTCTCCGTCGGCGCCGGCATAGAACACTTTGGGCTTTGTGTTCAGCCACGGCTTCAAGACGTTGACCTCGTTGAATCGCAGGAATCGTAATAGGGGAGAACTACTCTTGTCCAGCTCGCCGAACACCCGCGCTTGCGTCGGGCAAACTTCAACACATGCAGGCAGCATACCTTTGGTTATCCGGTGATAACAGAATGTGCACTTGTCGGCGACCTTCTCTTCCGGGTGAAGATACCGCGCTCCGTAAGGACAGGCTTGAATACAGTAGCGGCAGCCCACGCAGTAGGTTTCGTCAACTAAAACTACGCCATCGCGCGTGGTGAACGTCGCTCCCACCGGACAGACCTGCACGCAGGGTGCCTGCTCGCAATGGTTGCATAGTTTGGGTACGAAGAAAGTCCGCAGAATCGACTTGTCGTCCTCAACCTGGTTGAAGCCATTGATGCCACCGTTCGGCGACTCAACATGCGTCTCTCCCTTAATCGGGACCACGTACCGTTCGATCCATGTGCGGAAGAACATCGGTTCCTTGGGAACGTGGTTCTCTTCTTTGCACGCAACAGCGCAGCGACCGCATCCGATGCACTTGTGAATATCCACTCCCATTGCATAGTTGTGCTGGGTTGGATCGTTGTCTTTCTGGGCTTCGGCCAGCAACGCCATTGGATCAACCGTCGCCGCCAGCGTTAACCACAGCGTCAGCTTCGTCGAGAGATTCTCCATGAAGTCGCGGCGCGACATGCCCGGATGTTGTGCGCTCATTGGTATGCCTCCGGATAGTGCGGATAATGACATTCCCAGCAGAGATAACGCCCTCCGTGGGACTGCAAATCGATTTTCGGTATCTCGCGGCTCCCCTCCAACTCGCGGTCGTGACACTTCCCGCATACGCTGCGATCACGCGGCTTCTCTGCCGGAATTGCGTTGGGTGACGTGAAGTGCTCGGTCGGAACAATATGGCACTCGGTGCAGGCCAAAGTCGCGTGGTGCGAGGAAAGTTTGACATTATAGATGTTGCGGTGGCAAGCACTGCACTCGGCAGGCGCATTGGGCAACACCGGATTATGCGGATCGTGGCAATCCTGGCAGGGCTGTCCCGGATTGTGCCGTTCCGCGATTACCTGCGGGAACCCGGTCGGCCGGGAAATGTTGTAGCCATGGCAAAGGGGACAGAAATCGCGTTCGGTTGGCACATCCAGCTGATGTTCATCGGGAGCTTCAATATGGGCAGCCGCCGGACCATGGCAGGTCTCGCAGGCGATACTGCGATGATGCGACTTGGAGCGCTCGGCAAATACGTCTTCATGGCAATCCATGCAGGCTTGATAGCCCGCATAGGCAACGCCTTGAGCTTGAATCTCGTCAACTGCGGCGGCGCGATAATGACCGTACTGGCCGAACGTCTCCGGCGTGAACAGATATCTGCCCACAAAGAACGCGGTAATGACCAGCGCAAAGGCCAGTAACAGCGGTCGTACCTGTTGCGGTAACCAATTCATGTCATCTCCTCGGACGACGTTTGTAATTGAAAAGCGAATGTTGGCGGTAAGAAAACATTCATGGCCTTTTCTGTCAACTATAATTTAATATCAAAATGGTAATTTTTATCTTGTTATCCTGCTTTTGGCATATTATTATGTGTCCACGCAACAATTTTCAATTGCACGACATCATTAATCTGTCACGGATCACGACTGCAATCGTGGCTTAAAGGGCCTCAGCCTTTGCCACCCATCGAATTGCAGTTGCGCAACTCACAACGAACCGCGCCCCACCAGCCGGGACCGGGAGAATTCTCGTGAGGAGGAGAGGTGAGTTGGAGGCTTTATTTTCGGGTGGTGGTCATCCGCCGAGGTGCAGTGTGAACCGGCGAGCTCTTCGGAGCAGTGGTG
>CAUJJY010000336.1 GCA_963205155.1 Candidatus Zixiibacteriota bacterium
GCGCATGTAAGGGCCGGCGAAGACAAAGGTCAGAACACCCATGGCGGCCATGATTCCAAATGAGAGCAGGATGGCGTGATCGGCGGTTGCCCGGGCACGGTCAAATTTCTGTGCGCCGATATTATGGCCAATGAGCGAGGAGAGGCCGAGCCCGATGCCGACGATGATCGACATGCCGAAGCCGATGACTTGCATGCTGGCTCCGTAAGCGGCGACTACTGTATTACCGAAGCCGGCGACGATTGGCGTAATCAAGAGACGGGACAATGAAAACGACAACTCTCCGAGCCAAGCTGGAACGCCGAGCCACACCATTTTCCACATCGAAGCTAATGAAATCGGGGCGGAACTGCGCCAATGGAGACGAACGTTGACGTGCTTCGAAAAGAACAAGGCCAGCCCGACGATGAAGCAGAGTGTGAAACTGATTACCGTAGCCCAGGCGGCGCCTACGATACCCCATTTCGGAAGTCCGAACCAGCCGAACATCAGGAACGGATCGAGGATGACATTCAGGATGTTGGAGCCAAGCATCAGAGCCATCGCCAGATTTGGATTCGCGACACTGCGCAATGCGGTGAAGATTGAATAGGCGGCGTACAAGATCGGAAGCCCAATAATCATGACACGACCATAGTCGAGCGCCAAAGTGTAGGCCTCGCCGCGAGCGCCAAGTAACTGGAGAAAATCCGGAAGGAAGAGCAGTCCGACAATATTGAGCAGGGCGCCAAAGAACAGCTTAAGAATGAGAGTTTCCTTGATGGCCGTTTCGGTAAGGGCGTAATCCTTTTCGCCATAGCGGCGCGAGATGATGGCGACGGATCCCGGTCCGATCAGCGAGTTGAAGGCAAACAGCATCCACAGTAAATTCGCAAAGAAGGTAATGGCAGCGACACCGTTTTCGCCTTCCGGGAGCCGGGATACCCAGAACATGTCGGCGACGGAATAGAGGTGCTGGGCGAGAAAGCCGATCATGGAGGGAAGGCCCATTTTCAGGACCGAGGCGGCTACCGAGCCCTCGGTAAAATCGGTTCGCTTCTGTTCGGCGGTTTCTAACATGGTTTAGCTATACGATAATATCGATGTAATGTTCGTAACCGGTTACGCAATTTTTCAGCGTGATCGGTAAGGGGATGTTCTATTTTAAAGGTCGGCATGTGTCTAACCGTTTTATCCGGGCTCACTTGCGGGCATGGCCGAAAATGATGTACTTATGGTGATCCTTGAGAATCGGGTCAATTAGCTTGTCGATATGATGAAGAGCTCTTCTTTGAAACTCATTGCGTCCGAACGTGCTCAGGAAACCAAACGTAGCGTAATTGAATTGGGTAAACCGTCCGTGAAATTGCTGCATCTCGTCAATTGTAACATAGCGCCAATATCCGCCCCACTTCGTCATTTTGCGGAAGAATCCGTGAAGTGCGGTACCAGTGAGGTTCTCGGCAAACAGCAGGATGCCTCCCGGCTTGAGTACGCGATATATCTCGCTGATCGCTTTGGCCTGTTGGTCCATCTGGTCATTGCGTCCAATCGTACCAAGAATCGACTTGAATGCGACTACATCAAATCGGCAGTCGTCGAATGGCAATCGTGTCGCATCTGCCGCAGCGTAGTTGACCAGGTGCTGGACTCGGTGGTTCTTGTGGCGACTCTGCGCCGTTACGTGTGGGCTCTCCACATCGCTGCAAACGACATGAAATCCCTTGAGTGCAAAGTAGAGCGACAAACCGCCTTCCCGGGCGCCGACTTCCAATGCAGACGCTCCCGGTTGTACTTGGGCGAGCACTTTATCCCAAGACTTGAGCGCAACGCTCCAGTTTTTTATGTCCCAGACAATGATGTCTTTGAGGATTTCGTTGCTGTATTTGGCCATAGAGTGAAATTGTTTAGGAGTGCGAAGATAGACGGGTTAGTGGCTACTATGCTGCGAAAATTGTGACCCTCGTTGAGTCGCTTGTGAAGAGTATACTAAACAGGGAACTGAATGTGCAAGGAGAGTGTTAGACGGTGAAGGAAATTATAAAGGATTATTCACATTTAACGTTTTTATGTATACTGCGCTCGGGTGAGGCAATCGGGAATGGAGTGGTTCCACGGTGACTGCTTCCTGTTTACCACAACTGCACAGTTTTGCCGCACCCACACAGAGCAGTAAGAACCTATGAACAGTAGAAGGAATTGAAATGAAGTTCAATCGTCTACATGCTTGGACAGACGATGTAAAAGAGGCTGAACGTCTTCAGGAAAAGCATGCTCCACTGGTGAGCATTAAGCCGGAGAAAACCTCTTTTCGTCTTGTAGGCGGAGTTGATGTCGCCTACTCAAAGAAGGACAACACCGCGTTTTGTACGGTGGTGGTAATGAAAGTTCCGGAGATGGAACTGCTGGAGAAAGTTCGTGCGCAGGCGGAAATTACATTCCCGTTTGTGCCGGGACTGTTCTATTTCCGTGAAGGTCCGGTGATCTCCAAGGCCCTAAGCCGGCTGAAGTTTGTTCCGGACGTGTTCATTTTCGACGGTCATGGCATCGATCATCCGCGGGGTATCGGAATGGCGTCCCATATGGGGGTGATGCTGGAGATGCCGACAATCGGGTGCGCCAAGAAGGTCTTGGTTGGCAAGGTTGATCCATTAGGTAATGAAGTCGGCGACACGGCGGCGATCTACCTGGGCAATGTCGAAGTCGGACGGGCGATCAGATCGCGCGAAAATGTGAAGCCGCTTTATGTTGCTCCAGGGCACAAGATTGATGTTGAGACGGCGGTCAAGACGGTGATCGACTTGTTGCGCGGATATCGACTTCCGGAGCCGTTGCGCCTGGCGCACATCATGGTGAACAAGCAGCGACGCAATTACGACATGAATCTGCCGGGTGGAGTAGGGCCATCGCGTGGTCGCCAGCGAGATGATGACGACGAAGATGATCGCGAGTAACAGCCGCTAGGTAAAAGTAATAGAGCTGTTCAAAAG